>JAKSOX010000056.1 GCA_024405335.1 Kiritimatiellia bacterium | reverse complement strand
GCATCCTCAAGCAGCGCAAGGAGTACGCGCACCTCGGCGACGTCATCCGCGTCGCGATCAAGGAAGCGTCCCCCACGGGCTCGATCCGCAAGGGTCAGGTGGCCACCGCGGTGATCATCCGCACCGGCCAGCCGATCGTCCGCGAGGACGGCCAGCGCGTGCACTTCGACCAGAACGCGTGCGTTCTCGTCGATTCCAAGCTCAACCCGATCGGCAGCCGCGTGTTTGGCCCCGTGCCCCGCGAGCTCCGCGAGAAGAACTACATGAAAATCCTTTCGATGGCCCCGGAAGTGGTCTAAGGAGTACCGATCATGTCTATTGCTCGCATTCGCAAAAACGACACCGTGATCGTGACTCACGGCAACGACGCCGGCCGCACCGGCACCGTCAAGAGCGTGGATCCCAAGAAGGGCACCGCGATCGTTGAAGGTCTCAACAAACACAAGAAGGCCATGCGCCGCACGCAGACGACCGAGGGCGGTCTCGTCGAGATCGAACTCCCGATTCGCCTGTGCAAGCTGATGCCGTACGACGCGGAGGCCAAGAAGGGTTCGCGCGTCGCCACCGCCGAAAAGGACGGCAAGAAGGCGCGTAAACTCAAAGCCTCCGGAAAGGTTCTCTGATCATGGCAGCGTATCTCAAAGAAGAGTACACCAACCGCGTGGTCGCGGAGCTCGAGCAGAAGCTCGGCGTCACGAACCGCATGCTGGTTCCGCGTCTCCAGAAGATCGTCCTCAACATGGCCTTCGGCATCGTCTCCAAGGACGAGCAGAAGAACCTCGTGGGCGACCTCACGGCGATCACGGGCCAGAAGCCGAAACTCTGCAAGGCGAAGAAGTCCATCTCGAACTTCAAGCTGCGCGAGGGCATGGTGATCGGCGCCCAGGTGACGCTCCGCGGCGACCGCATGTGGGAATTCGCGCACCGCTTCATCGCGACGGCGCTTCCCCGCATCCGCGACTTCCACGGCATTCCGAACCGCGGGTTCGACGGCCGCGGCAACTACACGCTGGGCATCAAGGACCACTCGATCTTCCCGGAACTCGTGGAAGCTTCGGCGGGCCATTCTGGCATGGACATCACGTTCGTGACCAGCAGCAACGACAACAAGGCGGCCAAGGCGCTTCTCGAGGCGCTGGGCATGCCGTTCGCGGGGAGGGCTTAATCCATGGCCAAGAAATGTTTGATGGAGAAGACCGAACGTCTGGCGGCCGCCAAGGCCAAGGACGCGAAGCGCGTCGCCGAGGGCAAGAAGCCCCTCAGCAAGGCGAAGGTCCGCGCGTACAACCGCTGCAAGATATGCGGTCGTCGCCATGCGTTCATGCGCAAGTTCGGCGTGTGCCGTCTGTGCTTCCGCGAACTCGCGGTGAACGGCCTCATCCCGGGCGTCACCAAGGCCTCGTGGTAATCGGAAAGGAATTAGGAAAATGACTATGGATCCCATTTCCGACATGCTCGTCGCGATCCGGAACGGCCACAAGGCCCGTTTGGTGAAAGTCGTGACGCCCGCGTCGAACCTCAAAGCGGAAATCGCCCGCGTGATGAAGCAGGCCGGCTACGTCGAAGACTGCTTCGTCACCAAGGAATTCCCGAAACAGCTCGTCATCACGCTGAAGTACAACGAGAAGGCCGTTCCGGCCATCACGGGTCTACAGCGCGTGTCGAAGCCCGGCCTCCGCCGTTTCGTGACCAGCGCCAACATCCCCGCCGTCCTCGACGGCATGGGCCTCGCCGTCCTCTCCACGTCCAAAGGCGTGATGAGCGGCAAGGAGGCGAAAGAGCAGAAGGTCGGCGGCGAACTCATCTGCACCGTTTGGTAAGGAGCTATTCAAATGTCTCGTATCGGAAAAGAACCTGTGGCCATTCCGGCCGGCGTCACCGTGACGGTCGCCGGGCAGAAGGTCACCGTGAAGGGCAAGCTCGGCGAGCTGTCCTATGAAATGCACGAAGGCATCTCGGCGAAGGTCGAGGGCGACAAGGTGGTTGTCACCCGCAAGGACGACAGCTACAAGGCCCTCCACGGCCTGGCGCGCGCGCTGATCCACAACAACGTGGTTGGCGTTTCCGCGGGCTACACGAAGCAGCTCACGATCGAAGGCACCGGCTTCAAGGCCGCTCTCCAGGGCAACGTCCTGGCGCTTTCGCTCGGCTTCGCCTCCCCGAAGCTGTTCGAGATCCCGGCCGGCCTGAAGATCACCGTCGAAAACGACGGCCTTCAGGTCACCGTGACCGGCTGCGCGAAGGACGCCGTCGGCGAAGCCGCGGCCCGCATCCGCAGTTTCTATCCGGCCGAACCCTACAAGGGCAAGGGCATCAAGTACCTCGGCGAACACATTCGCCGCAAGCAGGGCAAGAAGGTGGCCTAAAAATGTTCAACCGCAAAAACCAGCGTGCGAAGCGCCATCTTCGCCTCCGTCAGCGCGTGATCGGCTCCGCGGAAAAGCCGCGCATGTCGATCTGCGTGACGAACAAGCACATGTACGTCCAGTTCATCGACGACGCGGCGGGCAATACGCTTGCTTCGGCTTCGACGATCAAGGAGAAGAAGGCCAACCTCGACGTGGCGAAGGCGCTTGGCGCCGCCGCCGCCGAGGCCGCGAAGGCCAAGGGCATCGCCAAGGTGGTCGTCGACCGCGGCGGCAATCCCTACACGGGCCGCGTCGCGGCGATCGTGGAGGCGGCCGTCGCCGCCGGCATCTCCATCTCGGACAAGACTGACAAGGAGGCCAAGTAATGGCTCGCAACACTGACAAGCGCCGCAACGAATCCGGCGCCACGGACGATCTCGACGAACGCGTCGTGTTCGTGAACCGCTGCGCCAAAACCGTCAAGGGCGGCCGCCGCATGAGCTTCTCCGCCGTAGTCGTCGTGGGCGACCACGAAGGCAAGGTCGGCGTGGGCTTCGGCAAGGCCAACGAGGTTTCCGACGCCATCCGCAAGGGCGGCGACGCGGCCCGCAAGGCCATGAAGCCCGTGTGCATGAAGGGCAAGACCATCCCGCACGACGTCGAAGGCGTCTGCGACGGCGGCCGCGTGCTCCTCAAGCCGGCCCCGGACGGCACGGGTCTCATCGTCGGCGGCGGCATGCGCCCCGTCCTCGAGGCGGCCGGCATCCGCGACGCGGTGGGCAAGTCCCTTGGTTCCAAGAACCGCTGCAACGTGGTGAAGGCCACGCTGAACGCGCTCTCGCAGCTGCGCTCGGCCGAGCAGATCGCCGCGCTTCGCGCGTAATCGAGAAGGAGAGAGTAACCATGGATCTCAGCAATCTCACCAACACCCCTGGCGCCCGCGAACGCCGCAAACGCGTCGGCCGCGGTTGCGGTTCGGGCATGGGCAAGACGTCCTGCAACGGTCAGAAGGGTCAGCAGTCCCGCAAGGGCCACAAGATGAAACTCGGCTTCGAAGGCGGCCAGATGCCCCTCGTCCGCCGTCTTCCGAAGCGCGGCTTCAACAACGCCCGCTTCAACGCCAAGGCCCTCGGCGTCAACGTCGGCACCCTCGAGAAGTTCTTCGACGCCGGCGACGAAATCACCGTCGCCACGCTCAAGGCGAAGGGCCTTTCGGACAACAAGCGTCCGAAGGTCAAGATTCTCGCCGATGGCGAACTCACGAAGAAGTTCACGGTGAAGGTTCCCTGCTCTGCGGCCGCCAAGGCCAAGATCGAAGCCGCCGGCGGCACCGTCGCCTAAGGTCTTCGGACATGGACCGGAAAACGAGAGGCGCCGCGCAAGCGACGCCTTTTGTTTTCCCGCGTGGAGTTGAACCCTGCGGACGCGGCTGGCGTTATTGATGGTGAAAGGACGATGTCATGGAAGCGTTGAAAGCGGTTGGAGTTTGCCGGGCGTACGGAAAAGGCGCTCTCAAGGTCGAAGTGCTCAAGGATTTCTCCCTGTCTTTGGAAGCCGGGGCGTTCGTGGCGCTGATGGGGCCTTCGGGCTCGGGCAAGTCCACGTTCCTCCATCTCGCCGCCGGTTTGCTCGCGGCGGACGCCGGTTCGATTTGCGTGGACGGCGCGGACGTCGCGAAAATGTCCGATGCCGAAGCCACGAAATTCCGCCGCCGCCACGTGGGCGTGGTGTTCCAGGATTTCAACCTCGTCGATTCGCTTTCCGTGGCGGAAAACGTGGCGCTTCCCGTGGCGCTCGACGGCGCCCGCGCGGACGGCGCGCGGCTGAAGGCGCTGCTCGGAAAGCTCGGCCTCGCCGGCAAGGAACGCCGCAAACCGTGCGAACTTTCCGGCGGCGAACGGCAGCGCGTCGCCATCGCCCGCGCCTTGTTCGCCGAACCCGCCGTGGTGTTGGCCGACGAACCCACCGGCAACCTCGACGCCGCCGCGTCGCAGGCCATTTGCGCACTGCTCCGCGCGCTGAACGAAACGGAAAAGAGCGCGATCCTCCTCGTGACGCACGATCCCGTGGTGGCGGCCTGCGCCACGGACGTCTGCTTCCTGAAGGACGGAAAAATCGCGGCGCACCACGCCACGGAACACGATCCCGCGCACGTGTCGGAACTCTATTTGGAGGCGTGCAAGTGATTGCGAAGCTCGCATGGCGCGCGCTGCTCCGCGGCAAGGCGCGTTTCGCGTGCGCGGCGCTTGGCGTCGCCGCCGCGACCGCGGCGGTCACGTTCATGGCGTCGCTCGCCGCGACGAACAAGGCGCAGGGACCCGCCCTCGCCGCGCGCGCACTGGCCGCGCTTCCCGTGGCCGACGGCGCGGAAACGCTCGACTGCACCGTCGACTTCCGTCCTGGAGGCCGCGTGATGCAGGGGCCGCCCATGCGTGCGACGTTGGCAACCGATCCCGCGTTGGATGGCGACGAACCTTGCGTCGCCGTGACGAAGGCGATGTTCGGTTTCCGCGCCCGCGGCGGTTTGCCGCCGATCGGCGACAAGCTCACGTTCGTCGGGCGCAAAGGCGTGATGACCGCGAAAATCGTCCGCGTCGTCGACGTCGAAAAGGTCGTTCGCGGCATGCCCACGGCGTTCGTGAACGCGGCGGCGCGCAAGGCGTTCGGCCGCGAAGAGTGGAAGGCGTATGCGCCCCCCGATCCGGAAAAACTGGGCGACGCGTTCATGACGGACGGCGGACGCAACGTCGACCGCGCGCAGGCGTTGCTTTTGTGGGCGGCGGCGCTCACGGCGCTGTGCCTGCTCGTGAATTCGCTTTTCCTCGCGATCGAGTCGAACCGCCGCGCGTTGGCCGTGCTGCGCATCGTGGGCATGACGCGCGCCGGCGTGGCGAAGATCGCGTTCGCGGAATCGTTTCTGTCGGCATTATTCGGCGCGGCGCTCGGCGTGGCGCTGGGGCTTGGCGCGTTGGCGGTCCACGTGGCGCACGAAGCCGCGACCTTCCCGGCGGGGCTTGCGGTTTCCGTCGTCGGCGTCGCCGGATGCGCCGGCGCTGCCGTGCTCGTGGCGCTGGCGGCGGCGGCGATCGCGCTTCGGCCAGCCCTCGCCGTGCGTCCGCTGGAAGCGGCTTCCGTGCGTCCGCCCAAGCCGCGCCGGCTCGGAATGGCCGTCGCGTTCGCGTGCGGTTTCGGCGCGTTCGTCGCCGTGGAAACGTGGGGCGCGTCGCTCATGCGTGCGTTCGTGCCCAGCGCGGAATGGCCCGACGCGATCGTGTCGCTGCTGCCGGCCGGCGTCGACTCCGCCGACGTCTTGAAGCTCGCGCGGGACGGCAAAACGCTCCTGCGCGGCGTGAAGCGCGTCCACGAACTGGCGCCGCTTCAGGCGCCATTCGAACCGCTGGAGGAGATGAAAGGACCCGGCGCGGGGCGTCCGCCGCCGGGTGGACGCGGACCGGCGAAGGCCTGGCGGAACGCGCTGCTTCTCGCGAGCGACCGTTTGCCGCCGTTCAAACTCGTCGAGGGGACGCGCGCGGACGTCGAGCGCGGCGTGTTTGCGGAAGGCGGTTGCGTGATCACGAAGATGATGGCGACCGCGCGCGGCCTGAAACTCGGGGACAAACTGGCTCTGAACCTGCGCGGCGAAATCGCGTCCCTGCCGATCGTGGGCGTCGTCGACCTCAACTGGCACATGGTTACGAGCCGTGGTCTGCTGCGCGGCTTGAACCGCATGCCTGTTTTCACCGACGGCCCGGCGTTCATCTCGTTCGACACGCTCGACGCCATCGACCCGCGTCCCGAAAAAATGGTGCGCATGACGCATCTATGGCTCGATTACGAAGATGAGTTCCTGAAGGAGCACGGGGTTTTTCGGGCGGGCCGGCTCGTGGAGGGGGAAATCGCAGCGGCGCTCGGGCATCCGAAGACGTGCACCGTGCGGCTCCACGCGCGCGACGAAGTGGCGGACGGCACGCTCGCCCACGGCGACCAGCTCATTGGCTCGATGGCGCGCATCCCGTACGTGTTCCTCGCCGTGCTGTCGCTGGGGTTCGTGGCCATGCTCGTGGCCGTGGCGGAAGCGCGCAAGCGCGAATACGCGGTGCTCAGGGCCGTGGGTGCGACGCGCGCGCAACTGGTGGCGCGGCTCGCGGGCGAAGCGCTGCGCACCGCGTGCTGGGGCGTGGCCGCCGGCTTCCCGGGCGGCGCGCTCGCCGGTTGGCTTTTCGCGTTCGTCACGCGCGCGGCGATGGCGAACTGGGGAATCCCCGCGCATTTCGCGGTGCCGTCGGCGACGGTCGCGCAAGGTGCGCTGGGGGCCGTGGCGATGGCGATCGCCGTGGCGGTGCCGGCGTCGGTGGCGATCGTCGGCCGTTTGACGCGGCGGCGAGGTTGAACGGATGGGCAATTGACCGGATGCGCCTCCGCAAAATCCAGGAAAAGGTTTGAGATTGGTTGCCGCCAGTTTACTTTGTTCTCCAAAATGCGTATAATTACTTGTTTTCAAAAACGAATTTCGGTCCTCGCCGGGTTTGTTAAAGAACGACAAAATGATTGCAGGACGTTGCACCATGCACGCATCTCTTTCTGACATCGTCGCGGACGTGTCCGCGAATTCCATTGAGGCCGGCGCGGCGCTCGTGGAGGTTTCCGTCTCCGAAAAGAACGGTTTGATTGAATTGAAGGTTGTGGACAACGGCAAGGGCATGCCGCCAGAAATCGTGGCGCGCGCGTTCGACCCGTTCTACACCGAGCCGGGAAAGCACGCCGCCCGCAAGGTCGGGATGGGACTTCCGTTCGTGAAGCAGACATGCGACGCCTGCGGCGGCACGGTCGATCTCCGCAGCGAGCAGGGCAGGGGCACGACGCTCGTTTGCACTTTCCGGGCGGACAACATCGATTTGCCGCCAATGGGAGACGTCGCTGAAGCCGTTCTTTCGCTGTTCAATTTCGACGGCGATTTCGATCTCGTGTTCACCCACGTCAAAGAAGCCGCGTCCTATTCGATTTCGCGGCGAGAATTGCAAGAGGCAGTCGGCGGATTCGATTCCGTCGAAGGGCTCTCCCTCGCGAAGGATTTTCTGCGTGGACAGGAGGAAGAGCTGGCATGACGAAGAGAAACGAGAACACCGCAAGACGAATTTGTGCGGTACAGCGTTTCGATCGATTTCTGGCCGAGAGGAAGCCGAGAAGGCCGATGCGGCCAAAACCGGCGTTGTCGATGTGCTTGATGGGCATTGGAAAGCCGTCAATCACCATCTTGCGGAAGTCGTATGCCGTGTGCTTCTGGGAGAAATGGACGAAGGCAAGCGGGGGCAATCGTTTCTTTTTGCCGAGTGCAACTTTCCCAACAAAGTAGTGTTGCCCCATACTCGTCAGTTGAAGAGAGGAAATGCAATGGATGCTGTTTTGAACACGCTTTCACCAAGTGCAGGATCGCCACCACCTGAATTGATTGGGCGGTCGGAGCTTATTGATACGCTTTCACGATACGGGATGGCATTGACATGAACGCAACCGTTGAAGTGGTGGCTTGCATTGCGCTGACGATGGCCGGATGCACGTCGGTCCCGACGATGAAGGAGCGCACGGCCAACCTGCACGTCAGTCACGTGCATCGTGGCGGCGGCAAACTCGAGCGTCCGGACAATACGCTGGAAACGTTCAAGTGGTGCTGGGAAAACGGTTCGGCGCCGGAATGCGACTGCCGCAAGACGAAGGATGGCGTGGGCGTCATGTTGCACGACGACAAGCTCAAGCGCACTGCACGCGGGATTTCCCCGGAGATGGCCAGAAAATCCGTTTCCAGGGAATTGACGTGGAACGAGATCAAGGACGTGGACGTGGGTTCCTACCTTGGATCGCAGTTCGCCCATCACCGCATCCCCACGATCGAAGAGACGTTTGCCGCCATGAAGGGGCATCCCGACTATCTCTGCTTTGTGGACGAAAAGGGCGCGGGTCCGGAATACATCGCCAAGAAGGCGGTGGCGGCCGGCGTTCAAGATCAGGTGTATTACACCGGACCGAGCCACGAGAACATCATCAAGTGGCAGAAGATCCTGCCGGGCGGCAAAGCGATGATTTGGCTGGGGGCTTGGCCGAAAAATCATGGCGCCACGGAACGCGCCCGGGCCGACAAGTGGTTTCGGGATGCGATGGCCAAACTGCGCGCCAAGGACTTCCGTGGCATCGACGTGTGTTCGATCCACACCTACTACGACCCCAAGGATTCTGCGGATCCGTTCGTTCCCTCCACTCCGCTCTTGCGCGAAATGATCGGCGAGTTTCATGCGCACGGCATCAGGGTGGCTTCCATTCCGTTTCAGGGCGGTGAAACAGAGGAAGTGTATTTCAAACTTTTCGACTTGGGCATGGACGGGTTTTCCACGGATTATCCGAGCGTGATGTTCAAGGTGATCAAAGAACTCAAACGACGCGATTGACGGGGGTCGGATTGTGAAAATTGCCGATATTGCCTTGGCGGCGGCGGTTGCGGCCGGAACTCTGCATGCTGGCGCCGCCGACGCCATCGAATGCGTGGCTCATCGCGGATATTGGAACGAAAAGATTCCGGAAAACACCGTGGAGGCGATAGCCCGTGCCTATGCATGCGGCGCCAATTGGGTGGAGACGGATTTCAATCTGGAAGAAGACGGTCGCATGCTGTGCTATCACGATCCCAAGCGCCGCGACGAGGTCGTCAAGCCGCCGTTTCACGTGCCAACCGTCGACGAGGTGTTGGCGTTGGTTCCGAAGGAGCGTGGAATCCAATGCGAAATCAAAAAGTACGGTCCTGATTATGCCGAAAAATTTGACCGCGCCGTAAGGGCGGCCGGACTCAGCGAAACCAACGTCCTCGTTTCCTCCTTCAATGCGAATGCGTTGAAGGACTTCAAGAGGCGGAAGCCCACCTACCGCACGATTTACCTGCTGGGAATCAAGGCGACATCCACTCCGCAGGAGCTTGTCGCCTTGGGCAAGGACGTCGGCGCGTTTGCCATCTGTCCGGGTGCGGACTCCGCCGTCAAATGGAAATGGACCGTGGCGGCGGCGGATGAAATCCGCGCGGCGGGTTTCAGTTTTCGCTTGTACGGAGTGAACAATCTGGAATTGCTCAGGTACGCTTCCAAAATGAAAGCCGAGGCGTTCACGTGCAATTTCTTCGAGACGGCATTCGAGTGGGCGGCGGCGGCCAACGTCAAGCTGGTGCCCAAGCATCGCTGATTGCGGCAAAGGGGTCGATCCTTTTGAATCGATCCCTTTGAATCCCGTCAACCGCGCTTTCGTGCGCGGGCGGTTGTTTTTTGCCGTGCGGGAGGTTTGGCCTGCGGGCGTTGCGGTTTCGCGGGTTTGGCCTGTGGGTGACGAGGCGGCGGTGGTGCCAGACGACGCCTGGGCGGCGGCGATGCGACCGTTCGGTAGACCGGCGTTTTGACGTAGACCGTTTCTACGACGGGCGCCGCGTAGGTCATCTCTACGACAGGCGCCACGGAGGTCGTTTCGACGGCTGGCGCCACGTAGGTCGTCCCCAACGTGGTTGCCGGATAGGTGTCGTAATAGCGGGGAGCAACGCATCCGGCGGTGACCAGTTCCATGCCAACGGCAATCGCCGGGACGACCAATCTGATGATGTTCTTGTTCATGTTGTACCTCCTTTGTCCTTACGTTGTGATAGGCCTGTGAAACACGAAATACTGACATAAGAGGCAATTGCAAAATCTCGGCGTTGCGGTCACGCGAGACGCATGACCGTGCCAATTCCGCCCGACTTTGGCGGGCGCGCCGCGCGTCCGCGCTGGCATGGCGACGTGAACGC
>JAKSOX010000055.1 GCA_024405335.1 Kiritimatiellia bacterium | reverse complement strand
GTCCGCTCCCGCGCCGTTCGCGGTGCCAGAACTCGCGCTGCCCGGCCAGTACACACGCGCGGAAGAAGTTCTGCGGCTCGGACGCCGCCGCGTTTCCGGCGAAGTGATCGCCGCGTGGAACGGCAACCGGCTGCTCATCCGCGCCGACGTCGCCAACGACGCGAAAAGCGTCAACAACGGCGCCCCCGCCCGCATCCGGCACCACGTGGGCGTGGATTTGCGCGGCGTCGGCGAATTGCCGCCCGCCGGCACGCGCGTCACCGTGGACGGCTACCCAGTGGCGGACGTGTTTCTCAACCTCCGCAAGGCGCGCTTCCGCGCGGAAACCGCCTCCGCGCGCACGGAGGCGAGCGCGGAAACGCCCAAGCGCACCACGCCGCGGCAGATCGTGCGCTACCGCCGCGGACGGGCCACCTTCACGCTGCGCGACCACGGCAAACTCGTGACGATGGGCGGCGTCGTCCGCTCGCTGCCGGCGCCGAACGACGAAAACCGGCGCATGATCCTGCAATGCGAAGGCGATCTCGTTCCCGTGGACGCGAGCGCCAGTCCGGACGCGCTGGCGGACGTGGAAGTCGGATGCGTCGTGGACGTCACGGGCGTGTGCGTGCTCGAATCCACGCCCGCCGCCGGACTGGACGTCTTTCCGCGCATCACCGGCTTCACCCTCGTCCCCCGCGACGCGCGCGACGTGGCGGTCGTGGAGCGGCCGCCGTGGTGGACGCCGGCGCGGCTGTCCGCGCTGGTCGCCGTGCTCGCGTTCGCGCTCGCGGCGATTCTCGTGTGGAACGTCCTGCTGCGGCGCCTTGCGGACCGCCGCGGCCGCGAACTCGCGCGCGAATCGATCGCCCGCGCCGCTTCGCAGCTCAAACTCGGCGAACGCACGCGCCTCGCCGCCGAACTCCACGACTCGATCGCCCAGAACCTCACCGGCGCGTCGCTGGAACTGCGCACGGCCAAACGCGCGCTCGCGTCGAATCCCGCGGTGGCCGCGAACCACCTGGACTTCGCGCTCAAGGCGATCGACTCCTCGCGCGGCGACGTGCGCAACTGCATCTGGGACCTGCGCAACCGCGCCCTCGACGCCGACCGGCTCGACGAGGCGGTGCGCACGACGCTGCAGCCGCATTTGGGCGGAGCGCGGCTGGCCGTTCGCTTTTTCGTGCCGCGCAACCGTCTTTCCGACAGCGCCGCGCACGCGCTGCTGTGCGCCTTGCGCGAACTCTCCGTGAACGCGCTGCGGCACGGCGGCGCCAAGCGTCTGCGCATCGCCGGCGTGGTGGACGGCAACGCGCTCAAATGCTCCGTGCGGGACGACGGCTGCGGCTTCGACGTCGCGTCCGCGCCCGGCATGGAACAGGGTCATTTCGGATTGCAGGGCGTCCGCGAACGCGTGCGCGGACTCAAAGGCAGCTTCCGGATCGACAGCGCGCCGGGCCGGGGCGTCCGAGCCATCGTCTGCGTGCCATTGCACGAAGGAGAACCCACATGAACAACGTGCGCATTCTGATCGCCGACGACCACAAAATCGTCCGCATGGGCCTGAAGGCACTCGTCGAAGCCGAGCCCGGTTTCGAAGTGGTGGGCGAAGCCGAAGACGGCGAAACCGCCGTCCGGCTCGCGCTCGAACTCAAACCCGACGTGGTGGTGATGGACCTGGTGATGCCGGGCATGGACGGCGCCGCCGCAACCGCCGCCCTCCGCGAGGCGCTGCCGTCGGCGAAAGTGGTGATTCTCACCTCGTTCAGCACGTCCGACGGCATCGCACGGGCGTTGAAGGTCGGCGCGCGCGGCGCGATCCTGAAAACGGCCGAAGACAACTCGATGCTCGACGCGCTGCGCACCGTGGCGGACGGGCGCGAATTCCTCTCGCCGGAAATCAAGCGCCTGCTGGAAAACGACCCGCCCGCCGAACCCCTTTCAGCGCGCCAACGGGAAATCCTCGCCGGCGTCGTGCGCGGACTGTCCAACGCCGACATTGCACAACAACTCGGCATCAGCGCGGCGGTCGTGCGCGAACACCTGTCTGCCGCGTTCGGAAAACTTGGCGCGGCGAACCGCGCCGAAGCAGTGGCCATCGCGCTGCGCAAGCAGCTCGTCTACACCTGAAATGCGCGACGGCTTCAGCCGCCGAGTTTTTCCTTGTGCGCGTAGAAAGTTTTCACGCGCTGGCCGAAGGCCTGCTTTTCCGGGAAGTTGGAGTCGTCGAGCAGTTTGACGAGATCGTCCAGCAGACCCCGCTGTTTCGCCGTGAGACGCTGCGGCACTTCGAAAACGACGCGCGCCACGAGATCGCCCGCCACGCCGCCGCGCAGGGACGGCATTCCCTTGCCGCGCAAACGGAAAAGCTTGCCGTTCGGCGTGCCCGCCGGCAGCTTGAGCGACGCCATGCCTTCCGGCGTCGGGACGTCCATCGACCCGCCAACTGCCGCGACGACCGGAGACACCGGCACGTCCACCGCGAGATCGGGGCCTTCGCGCATGAACACGTCCGACTCGCGCACGCGCAACAGCACGTACAGATCGCCCGGTTCGCCGCCGCGCAATCCGCCCGCGCCTTTGCCCGCAAGCCGCAGGCGAGACCCCGTGTCCACGCCTTTTGGAATGCGCAAGGAAATCTCGCGCTTGACGCGCATCTGCCCGGACCCGCCACACTTGGAGCACGGACGCTCGATCACGGTGCCGACGCCACCGCACGTGGGGCACGTCTGGCGAACCTGGAAGAAACCGTTTCCGCGCACGACCTGGCCGCGGCCGCCGCACGTGTGGCATTTCGCGCGCTTGGCCCCCTTCGCGGCGCCCGTGCCGCCGCATTCGTCGCACTGCTCGGGCAGCGAAAGCTCCAGCGTGCGCTCGCTGCCGAAAACCGCTTCGTCGAAGTCGACTTCGAGTTCCATCGTCATGTCGCGGCCGCGCTCCGGCGCGTTCGGATCAACCTGCCGACGGCGTCCGCCGCCGAAAAAATCGCCGAAACCGCCGAACGCGCCGCCGCCGCCGAAAAGATTGCCGAACAGGTCCGAAAGGTCCACGTCCTGGAATCCGCTGAAGTCGCGGCCGAAATCGAATCCGCCGGGACCGAAGTTGACGCCCTGGTGGCCGAACTGGTCGTAGCGCTGGCGCTTCTCGGGGTTGGAAAGCACCTCGTACGCCTCGGACGCCTCCTGGAACTTCGCCTTGGCCGTTTCGTCCCCCGGATTGCGGTCCGGGTGGTACTTCATCGCCAACTTACGGTAGGCGCTCTTGATCTGGTCCGCCGTGGCGCTCTTTTCTACGCCAAGCACCTCGTAGTAGTCGCGCTTGTCCGCCATGGCCTCAGCCCTCCGCCTTGCCGGAGCTCACCACCACCTGCGCGGCGCGCAGCAACTTGCCGTGCAGCAGCCAGCCGCGCTTCACCTCGTTCATCACCTTGCCCTCCTCGACGTCGGGGCTGGGCAATTGCGCGATCGCCTCGTGGAAATTCGCGTCGAACGGTTCACCCAGCGAATCGATCGGCGTCGCACCATGTTCGGCAAGCGCCTTGAGGAATCCGTCGTAGGCCATCTTCACGCCCACCACGAAAGGATCCTCCTTGTTCGCGGCCTTGTCCAGCGCCATGGCGAGATTGTCCACCGTGGGCAACAGGTCCTTCACCACCTCGGCGGACGCGAATTTCGCGAGATCGTCGCGGTCGCGTGCGGTGCGTTTGCGGTAGTTGTCGAAATCCGCCGCCATGCGCGCGTACATTTCCTTCCAGTCCGGTCCGGCCGCCGGCGTCTCTTCCGCTGTTTGCGCGCCGGCCTCTTCAGCCAACTCGGCCGCGCTTTTGGGCGCTTCCGCCGCCGCCGGCTTCGCGGACGTTTCTTCCGCCGCTTCGGCCGCCGCGGCGGCCTTCGGCTCGACCGTCATCGCCACGTCCGGCGACCACTCCTCCGCCGGGGAGTCCTTCACCTCGTCGTCCTTCATCTTCTTTTTCTTCCTCCAAAACGTCATCCATGCTTCCTTTCGGAGCCGATTGCGCCTTTTCAGGCGAAAGCGCCCGGCAACCTTTTGCCGGGCGCCTGTTGCCGCCGCGCGGAATCGACGCCGACAAGCGGCAATGCCACGCGTCACTCGACAATCGTGTTCCGCGCTTCGTTCACGCGCATCTTGCGTCCCATGACTTCCTTTTCGGAATAGGCCGCGATGGCCTTCTCGGCCTCTTCGCGGTTCGGCATCACCACAAAGCCGAAGCCCTTGGACTTGCCGTTGGCGCGGTTGAGCACCACGCGCGCGCTGTCGACCTTGCCGTATTCGCCGAACATCTTCGCGAGCTGCGCTTCGTCGAGTTCGTAGCTGAGGTTGCCCACGTAGATTTCAACGCTGCCGGCCGGAATCGGCTGGCGCGCTGGTGGTTGCGGCAACGGCCTGTCGTCGTTTTTCTTGGCGCATTTGCAGGCGCCGGCGTTCTTCTTGCATCCGCCTTTCGTGAGGCGGCCGAGCACGAAACCAACGACGAGACCTCCCACGCCGGCGGCTCCAATGGTAATCGGACACATTTGTTTACCTTCTTTCTTTCTTTTCGCGTCAGGTCCCGAGGAAGCCGTCCAGCTTCTTCAATCGGGACGGGTGGCGCAACTTGCGCAACGCCTTCGCTTCGATTTGGCGGATGCGCTCGCGCGTCACGTTGAACTGTTTTCCGACCTCTTCAAGCGTGCGCGAGAAACCGTCGGTCAACCCGAAGCGGTAGTCGAGCACCTGGCGTTCGCGGTCGGTAAGCGTCGCCAAAATTTCCTTGAGCCGTTCGCGCAGCATGGAGTAGGCCGTCTGCTCGGACGGATTCTCGGCCGACGTGTCGGGGATGAAGTCGCCGTACTTCGCGTCGTCGGAATCGCCCACCTTGGACTGGAGCGAAATCGGCTGTTGCGCCATGCGGTAGACCTTGCGCACGTCTTCGGGGGTCATCTCCATTTCCGCCGAAAGTTCATGTTCGGTGGGCTCGCGGCCGAGTCTTTGGATGAGCCGTTTCTGCACGCGCATCAACTTGTTGATCGTCTCGATCATGTGCACGGGAATGCGGATCGTGCGCGCCTGGTCGGCGATGGCGCGCGTCGCGGCCTGGCGGATCCACCACGTCGCGTACGTCGAAAACTTGTAGCCGCGCTGGTATTCGAACTTCTCCACGGCCTTCATGAGGCCGGTGTTGCCCTCCTGGATCAAATCCAAAAAGCTCAACCCGCGGTTCATGTATTTTTTGACGATCGAAATCACCAAACGGAGATTCGCCTCCACCATCTTCGTGCGCGCCGTCTGGCCCAACTTGAGAATGGTGCGCAATTCTCCGAACGTTTCGAGAAACGATTCGGGCGACATGCCGAACGTCGCCTCAAGGCGCCCCATGTGCGCCTTGCATTCCTTCATTTCCTGATCGCGGCGCTTGGACGCTTTCTGCTTTTTGAGGTTTTCGTAGCGGGAACGCTCTTGTCGATACGGCAGATAAACGCGTTCTTCGGCTTCGGAACAAAGCGTCTCCAGGACTTTCTGCTTGAAATTGAGCTGGCCGAACACGCGTTTAAGCTGCGAACGCGCGACGGACAACTCCCGTTCCGCGCCCTTCAATTCCGCCGGCGTCGCCTTGCGGCTGCGCAGAAGCTTGAGCAGCGTCGCGTTGGCAGAGTCCATCTTCTCGGCTATTTTCTGCAACTGCTGGCGAAGCTTCGGCAGCTGTTCCATGTAGGCGTCGCGGTTGTCGTCAAACTTGTCGGTGACGACGCGGTCGAACCGCTCATACATTTTTTCAAGCCGATCGAGCAGACCGAGGTACATCGTGGGCGCGAACGCGAAACGGTTGAACATCTCCTTCGTCTTCGCTTCGCTCTCCTCGATCTGCATGCAGATCTCCACTTCCTGGTCGCGCGTCAAAAGCGGCACCTGGCCCATCTGGTGCAAATACATGCGGATCGGATCGTCGTAACCGTCGCGCTGCGACTTGTTCTCAGTGCGCTTTTCCTTGGTGAGACGGTAGGTCTCAACGTCCTCGCTGCGAATCACGTCCACGTTGAGGGCCTGAAGCAGCTGCAAATATTCGTCGGCCGTCGCCTCGTCCTGAACCGTGGCTGGAACGATCGCGTTAAGTTCGTCGTACGTGACGTAGCCGCCGTTCTTTTCGGCGCGCTGCTTGACCTCCTGGATCACGGCATTGCGCTCGTCCGCACCCAACACGGAACGACCGGCAAAACTCGCAAGGGAATCGTTGCCTTCGTAATCGTCTTGCGGCGTGTTCACTGCTGAGGGAAGCACCAGAGCATCAGGCGTGAGACCGGCGCTTTCATCAACATCGTCATCGGATTCTTCGGGTTGGCCGTTTTCAATGCGCACGGCGTCCAACGCCACATCGTCCAAATTCAATTCGCGTGCTTCGCGTTCGGCGTTGTCGTCGTCTGTCGTGATCTGGGGGGCGTCATTGCCTTCGAGCATGCCGGATTCGACGTCTTGCGAAAATTCGTCCGCAAGTTCGACGGACGGCGTTGAGCCAAATTCATCCTCAAGGCAACCTTCCGCAACCTTGTCGGCAACGGACGACTTGGCCTTGCGTTCCGGCTTTTTCCCGGCGTTTTTCGCCGAAGCCAGCAATGCACGCTTTTTACCCGTTTTCCCCGTCGTTTTCTTAACTGCCATTTCCACTCCAAACTACAATTCGACCATAAGCCGAAACGTCAAGTGCAGAAATATAACACATGCGCACGGAAAAATCAAGACTTGAACGCAAAAATATCGGCTTTGTGTCGCCCCGCACCTGCGGGCCATTTCCGCGAAATTGAGCAACCGGACTCATTCGGCGACGCGCTTCACAACATAGCGATGCGCGACCGGACTGACCATCTTCCGCGCCTTTTCCTGGTCGGACCAGAGCCGCTCTCGCGTCTCGCGATAGTGCGGCCAATATTCGAGATAGCCGGGCACGAAACCGGCAAAATAGCCGGTCTTGTCCTTTTCGTTCTCCTCGAACCATGCCGCAAACGCCTTCATGTCATCGACCGGCGCACCGCGTCCGCCGTACGCCCAACGCGCGGAATGCGAATTGCGAAGCATGCGTTCCCGCCTGGCGAGTTCCGCATTGTGCGCGAAGAACGCCTGCGCCTGACGGTACTGTGGAGTCTTCTCGTTGAAGCCGAGACGCAGACCCTTCGCCAGCGTCGCCGCATCAGCGCGTGCGACTTCTGCGCCGTCGATGCAAAGCGCGTAAACGCCATCCTCGAGTCCGCTCACCGCGAAGACCTCGCGGTTCAGCGTCTCCTCGACGGCGAATTTGCCGAGCGCGACCCGCGCCTCCGGCGGCACCGGAAACGGCAGCGACTTCGCAAGCACCGTGCAGGCAATGCCGTCCGCCGTCCTCGCGACCTCATCGGCCGTCGCGTTCTCGCACCGCGTCACAGTCCCCACCGCCGCATCGAGCGCGACGTCCGACACGGTCGCCGGCACGCCTTGCGCCTTGAGAAAGCACCACGCCATGATTGCATGCCCAAGCGCTTCCGGATGCACGCGGTCCCATCGCGTCAGCATGTAGTGCGGATCCTTCGGCCGCCGCGCCATCAGCCAGCGCTCGAGAGGAGTGTACCAGTCGACGGCCAGCGCGCCGTCGCGTTTGGCCGCGGCAAGGACGTGCCCGGCCATGAGACCCAGTCCCGCATTGCAGCCGACCTGGTTGACGACCGCCCACCCCGTCGCGCCAGACGGCACATTCGTCGGCACGGCCGTGTCGTCGTAGATCGTGGGCGTGAAATAGACGTGCTTCGCGCCCGGCACGGCCTTGCGGACCGCCGCGACCAGCGCATCAAGATTGCGGCGATAGCCCTTCTGCGCGGCATCGGCGCGAATCAGCTGCCAAGGGGACGGCGTCGCCGTGTAGGCGCCGCGGTCTATGTCGTTCATGCCGAAATGGAATCCGACCCACGTCGGATCGTACTCCGCCACGTCAACGGCGATGCGCGTCAACGCGCCTTTCGCCGTGTCTCCGCCGATGCCGGAGTTGACGAAACGGATCTTCGCCTCTGGGTACCGCGTGCGGTAGAAGTCCGTCACGTACTCGTGGTAGAAACCTCCATGCGTGATCGAATCGCCGAAGAACACGACCGTGTCGCCGTCCTTGAACGGTTCCGCCGAGACCGTTCCCGCCAGCAGCGCCAGCGCTCCCGCCAGTTTCGCGATTTCCATCGTCAGAAAGGGAACGTCATGTGCGCGGAGGCGCGGTTCTCGGACAGGATTTCGTCCCATTCGCGCGGACGCAGCTCGCCTGCGGCAAGCGGTTTCGGAAAGAAGAAGTCGTTCTCAACCAGCCGAAGCTCGGCGCGGTCCGCGAAGGTGCGCATCACGGCGTAGCCGACGTCGCCCCACCAGCCGGTGGACGGCAAGCAGACGGAACGCTTCACCGGATGCCGCGAGTAGGATTCGTCGTGATACCAGTTCTTGCGCCAGCGGTGGTTGTGCCCGTGGACGTAGCCGACGAAACGCGGACAGTCGACGAACGCCGAAGCAATGCGGGTCTTGTCGATCAGCACCTCCTCGGGCTGGTGGTGGGCGCCGACGAAAAACGGACGCTTCGCGTTCTTCGCCCACTCCTTCAGCCAGTCCTGCTGCTTCTGGTCCAGCGCGCCGGAAACTTCGTTCCACGAACCCTCGCCCTCCGGATTCTCCTTGAGCGAATCCATGAGAAGAAGGTCCGCCGTGCCGAGATCGACAACCGAAACGAAGCGGCCCGGAACCGGCGTGATTTCGGCCTGGCGCGGATGGGCCTTGAACAGCGGCTCGCGGTGGTCGTGGTTGCCGGTCGTCACGAACACGTCGATGCCGGCGGCCTTCAGGCGGTTGAACCCCGGCTGGGACCGCTCGTAGTCCTGATGCCAGCCGAACCAGAGCGCGACGTCGCCGAAGACGACGACGCGGGCGGGCCGCGGACGCATCGCGAGGATTTCGTCGATCGCCTTCTCGAAAAGCCGATTCTGGTAATCTGGCTGCGCGCCCCATTTCGTCTGGACGTCGGCGCACGCGACGTGGACGTCCGACATGAAAACGGAAAGGTTCGGGTCCTTCCTGACCGCGGCCATCATCGCCCTCGCGCCCGTCGGCACTGCAGTAGCCGCCAGCGCGCCCGCAAAAAAATTCCGCCTCGTCACATCCATCGTTTCACCTCTTTCGATTGTTTGATCTTCCCGATGGGACGCATTATACCACAGCTCGGCGTCGGCAAGAGACGGCAAAAAGAAAAAAGAAAAACGGACCGGCGGCACGCCGGTCCGTTTGCGCTTGAAACCCGCCGCCTGCGCGGCGAAGGCCTCAGAGCTTGTCGTTCGAGCCGAGCACGTTCACGATCTTGTGGACGTACATCTTCTTCATGTTCTCGCGCGCCGGCTTGAGGTACTGGCGCGGATCGAAGTGGCCCGGATTCTCCGCGAAGTGCTGGCGGATCGCCGCCGTCATCGCGAGACGGGAGTCGGAGTCGATGTTGATCTTGCACACCGCGCTCTTCGCCGCCTTGCGGAGCTGCGCTTCCGGAATGCCCACCGCGTCGGGCAGCTTGCCGCCGAACTTGTTGATCGTGTCGACCTCGTCCTGCGGGACGGAGCTCGAACCGTGGAGGACGATCGGGAAGCCGGGGAGCTTCTCTTCGATGGCCTTGAGCACGTCGAACGCGAGCGGCGGCGGAACGAGCTTGCCCGTCTTCTTGTCGCGCGTGCACTGCTCGGGCTTGAACTTGTAGGCGCCGTGCGAGGTGCCGATGGAAATCGCGAGGGAGTCGCAGCCCGTCTTCGTCGCGAACTCGATCACTTCCTCGGGCTTCGTGTAGTGGCTCTCTTCGGCCTGGACTTCGTCTTCCACGCCGGCGAGCACGCCGAGCTCGGCTTCGACCGTGACGTCGTGCTTGTGCGCGTACGCGACGACCTTCTTCGTAAGCTTGATGTTGTCCTTGAACGGAAGCGCGCTGCCGTCGATCATGACGCTGGAAAAGCCCATGTCGATGCAGCTCTTGCAAAGTTCGTAGCTGTCGCCATGGTCGAGGTGGAGCACGATCTGGGGCTTCTTGCAGCCGAGTTCCTTGGCGTATTCGACCGCGCCCTGCGCCATGTAGCGGAGGATCGTGGCGTTCGCGTAGTTGCGCGCGCCCTTCGAGACCTGCATGATCACCGGGCTCTTGGTTTCCACCGCGGCCTGGACGATGGCCTGCATCTGCTCCATCGTGTTGAAGTTGAACGCGGGAACCGCGTAAC
>JAKSOX010000054.1 GCA_024405335.1 Kiritimatiellia bacterium | reverse complement strand
CGCGGGCGAACGAACCGCCGCCGTCGCCGATCGCGCGCACGGCCGAAGACGGTCCGGACGAGGAGTTGACGTTCGTGCCGATGGGCGCGACGCAAATCCGCATGACGCTTTTCCCGTGGTGCCGCGAAGCGGAATCGTCCGCGGGCGCTTTTTGACAAGGACAAGGAGAAAAACATGAACATGAAATGGACGACGTTGGCCGCCGCGGTTTTCGGGGCGGGGGTTGCCGGGGCCGCGACGGCGGCGGGGGTTGAAATCGTGGAGTGCCCGAAATGCGAGCGGTTCGCCCGCTTCGCGGACGACGGGCGTTCGGCAACGGTGAACAAGGTGCGCTTCGCGGGCGCGACGCAGGCGGAGACGGACGCGGCGGTGGCGGCGGCCGTGCGCCGCGCCGAGGCGGTGCTCGCCTCGACCAAGCTGCCGGACGAGACGAAGCGTCCGCTGATGGGCTGGTCGAGTTGGAACTGCTTCGCGCTCGACATCAACCCGGAGAAGATCGTTTCGCAGGCGGTGGCGATGGCGTCGAACGGACTCAAGCAGGCCGGCTACCTCTACGTCAACACGGACGACGGCTTCTTCGACGGCCACGACGAGAAGGGCGTGCTCAAGTGGAACCTCAAGCGCTTTCCGCAGGGCATGAAGCCCGTGGTGGACGGCATCCACGCGCAGGGGCTCAAGGCCGGCGTCTATTCGGACGCGGGCGCGGACATGTGCGGCGGCAGCAAGGGATCCGGCCTGTACGGGCACGACGTCGCCGACTGCGACCTCCACTTCAAGCAGCTCGGCTTCGACTACATCAAAGTCGACTACTGCGGCGGCATCAGGCTCGGGCTGGACGAGCGCGCGCGCTACACGGAAATCTCGAAGCACATCCGCGCCACGGGGCGGAACGTCAAGTTCAACGTCTGCCGCTGGGCCTTCCCCGGCACCTGGATTTCCGAGGTCGCCGACAGCTGGCGCGTCACGGGCGACATCCGCGCGAGCTGGAAGTCCGTGCGCGAAATCGTCCGGAAGGGCCTGCCGCTTTCGGCCTACGCTTCGACTGGCCACTACAACGACCTGGACATGCTTGAACTCGGCCACGCCGCCGGCTGGAAACCGGCCTTCGACGGCGACACCGGGCTTTCGGAAATCGAGGAGACGGCGCATTTCGGCCTCTGGTGCATCATGTCTTCGCCGCTCGTCCTCGGCTGCGATCTGCGGGAGATGCCGGAGTCGTCGCTCAAAATCGCGACGAATCCGTATCTTCTGGCGATGAACGCCAACGACCTCGGGTTGCAGGCGTATCCCGTGTGGACGTTCGGCGGCGGCGACGTGGTGACGCTCGTCAAGGACGCGGGCGAGCGCTACGGGCTTTCGCGCTACGTCGCCGTGGCCAACTTGGGCGACGCGACGGTGAAGACGAAGCTGATCCCGGACGACCTCGACCTCGGCGGGCGCGTGTTCGTCGTCGACCTCGTGGAGAAGGCCGAAATCGGTTCTTTCGAGAAGACGATGGATTTCACGCTGAAGCCGCACGAGGCGAAGTTCTACCGGCTCTTCGCCGAGAAGCGCCTTCCCCGCCGCTACTACCGGGCCGACGCGGCGTGGATGCGCCAGTTCGACTGCCTGAGCTGGGAGAAGGAGGGGCCGCTCTACATGACGATCCAGCCGGGGCCCGGCGAAGGGGACGTCCGCGTCACGGCGGCGGTCGGCCTCGGGCGCCGTCCCGGCAACGATTTGCTCTGGCGCGACGTGCGCCTTTTCGAGAAAGGCGCGTACAAGCTGTCGTTCGAGGTGGTTTCGTCCGAGCCGCGCACGTTCTTCGTGAGCGTGGACGGCGGCAAGCCGGTCGAGCTGAACGTGCCGGCCGCGCGTTGGATACGGACCGTGTCCTTCGAAATCGAGCTTTCCGCCGGTTCGCACGAAGTGCGCATCTTCAACGACCGCGCGTCCGTGCCGGCGATCGTCGGCATGGGCGTGAACCGTTCGGGAAAATGAGCCGCAGCGGTTTCCTCGTCCGCAAATGACACCGGCTCCGGTCAATTCATTTTGCATGCGGCTGGCGGCGTCGTTGTTCGCGTTGCCGCCGGAAAAGGAGGTCCTCGTGAAGAAGTTGGTTTTGGGTTTCGCGGCGACGGCGTCGTTGTGCGCGTTCGCGCGTTTTGCCGCCGAGCCGGAATGCCTGCACGGCGGCAAAGTGACGGACTGGTGGTTCGGCCGTTTCGCGACGTTGCGCGAAGAGGCGCGTAAGACGGGCAAGGACGTCAAGATCGCCTTCGTGGGCGACTCGATCACCGAGAACTGGCATGTGCCGGGCCTCAAGGTCCCAGGCGACGCGGCTTGGGAGCGTTTCTTCGCGACGCCGCGCCACCGCGCGATCAATCTGGGTTTCGGGGGCGACCGGACGGAGCACGTGCTGTGGCGGCTTCGCAACGGGCAGATGGACGGGCTTGATCCCGAGGTGGTCGTGCTGCAGATCGGCACGAACAATCTCGGCGAAAACGGCGACGCCGAACCGGCTGGCGACACGATCTACGGCATCCGTGCGTGCGTGCGGACGATTCTGGCGAAATGCCCACGGGCGAAAGTCGTGTTGCACCCCATTCCGCCGCGCGGCGAGCGTCCCGGCACGGCAGTTCGCCGCCAGCTGGACGTGGTCAATCTCGAGCTGCCGCGCATGGCCGACGGCCGCCGCGTGTTCTGGTGCGACTATTCGAAGCGGCTGCTGACGGCCGACGGCGTCTTGACGAAGGAAATCGCCGCCGACGGCGTCCATCTTACGGCCAAAGGCCACCAGATCTGGGCGGAGGCGCTGCTGCCGCTGATCGACGCGTTGCTGGGCCATGCGGACGGACTGCCGGACGGGACGGTGCCGAACGGGGCCGTGGACTACCGGCCGGACGTCCCGCGCATGTCGGGTTGGATCGACTACCGCATCGGGCCGAAGCGCGCGGAGATACTGTCCAATCCATCCCGCCACTACGACCTCGTGCTGGCGGGCGACTCCATCACCCACTTCTGGGAAGAGCGCGGCACGGTGGCGCTGGCCGAGATTTTGGGCGGCTACAAGGTGCTCAACCTCGGGTTCAGCGGCGACCGCGTCGGGGAGATCACCTGGGACGCCATGCACGGCGGACTTTTCAGCGACTACAGCGCGGACGTGATCGCGCTTTTGATCGGCACGAACGACCTCAACGACCCCAAGCGGCAACCGGCCGACGTCGCGAAGGGCGTCGAGCTGTGCATCAAGGCCATACGCGAAAAGCAGCGGCACGCGAAGATTCTGCTGACGCCGTTGTTCCCGCGCGGGTTCCAGCCGGATTCGGAAATCCGCCGCCGCGTCGACGAAGTCAACGCGCTGCTCCGTCCGCTCGCCGACGGCAAGTCGGTCGTGTGGTTCGATCTGGGGCCGCGGCTCGTCGAGAAGGACGGACGGCTGAACGACAAGCTCTTTCCCGACGGGCTGCATCCGTCGGACGACGGCTACAACATCTGGGCGCACGAACTTCTTCCCCATCTTCGGCGTTTTTGACGGCGGGAAACGTGGTATAATCGGCGGCTCATTCACATGGGAGAAAGCATGAAAGCATTTCGGATCGGGATTCCGGCGTTGGCGGCGCTTTGCGCGGCGACGTCCTTCGGCGCGTTCACGGTGGACAAGTCCGCGATGTCGGACGAATACTGGAAGATCTGGAACGACGGCGTCCAGGCGAAGATCGACGCGAAGATCGAGAAGTTCCGCAAGGCGGACGGTTCGTTCGCCGTGGCGGCGCCGGACGGCGCGGAGGTGAAGGTAGAGCAGATTTCGCATGCGTTCTTCTTCGGCGCGCACATCTTCAACTACAACCAGCTCGGCAAGAAGGAATGGAACGACCGCTACAAGGAACTGTACGGCGCGCTTTTCAATTCCGCGACGGTGGCGTTCTACTGGCGCACGCTCGAACCGTATCCGCACGCGCCGCGCTTCGCGGAAAGCTGGAAGGAGACGGAGGAGTTCTGGAACAACTGCGCGCATCCGAAGGACGAGCCGCATTGGCGCCGTCCCGCGCCGGATCCGGTGATCGACTTCCTCAAGACGCGCGGCTGCCGCATCCACGGCCATCCGCTGGTGTGGGGCAACGTCGCGTGGCACCGGCCCACCTGGATCTGGGACGACTTCTGCCCCGACGCGGAGAAGTTCGCGCTCGAGCGGAAGACGGGCGTGAAGATCCCCGTGAACAACTGGCGGCTGCCGATGGGCGTGAAGGACATGGCGGACAACGAACGCGGCTGGAGCGAGGCGTGGAAGAAAGTGTTCGACCTGCTTTCCGAGGAGGAGATCGCCGCCACGGTTCCCACCTTCGTGAAGGCGTACAACGACTTCTACGAGAAGCGCATCAAAGACATCGCCGAACGCTACGGCAGCCGCGTCGATTCCTGGGACGTGGTGAACGAGTCCGCCACGGACTACCACGACTGGCAGGGCGAAAAGGCCGTTCGCGGCACGCCGTGCCAGAAGAGCTGGTACGGACTCATGCCGGGCGACTACTGTTTCAAGGGATTCCAGTGGGCGTGCAAGTACCTGCCGAAGACGGCGTGGCTCAACCTCAACGACTACAACATGGCGCCGTTCTTCTTCAAACAGGCCAAGGACCTCGAGTCGAACGGCGTGCGCGTGGACGTGGTGGGCTCCCAGATGCACCTCTTCAATCCGGCGGAAAGCGTGAACATCAAACTGGGCAAGGGGCCCGAGCACCTCCGCCCCGAAAACGTCGACGCGCGGTTCGACCTTTTGTCCAAGGCGGGCAAGCCCATCCACCTTTCGGAAATCACGATCACGGCGCCGGACAATTCGCCGCAGGGCCAGATGGTGCAGGCGATCATCATGCGCAACCTCTACCGCGCGTGGTTCTCGCAGGAGAAGATGAACGGCATCACCTGGTGGAACGTGGTGGACGACTGCGGCGCGCCGGGCGAGCCGTCCATTTCCGGCCTGTTCACGCGCGACATGCGCCCGAAGACGTGCTACTTCGCGATGGACGACCTGATCAACCGCGAATGGAAAACGAAGACGACGGTCAAGGCCGCTGGCGGCAAGGCGTCGTTCCGCGGATTCCGCGGCAGGTACCGGCTCTCGTGGAAGGACGCGGCCGGGAAAGAACGGTCGCAGCTGGTCGAACTGAAGTGAGGATTTTTCGGAGATGGGCGACATGAACGAAAACGCGCGGAAGCCGCGCACGCCGCGGGAGGCGCCCAAGGCGCCTTCGATGGGGACGGGCCGGTCGGGATGGTTCGTGCTGGCGCTGGTGCTGGCGACGTTGCTGGCGATGCGGTTTTTGAGCGCGCCGGCCGAGGCGAAGGTGCGCGACATTTCGGAAACGGAATTCCACGACCTCGTGATGATGGACGCCGTGAAGGAAGTCGTGCGCATCCGCGAGAAAGATTCCGCGAGCACGTATTTCCTGGGCAAGATGGACGACCACGGCACGAACGCGGCGTTCCGCGTGCGGCTGGCGCCGGGCGAGAACGCGGCCTGGCAGGACGTGTTCATCGAGCAGGGCATAAACTGTCCGCTCAAGGAAAAGGAGCCGATGTTCGGGTCCTTCGTGCAGCAGCTGCTGGTGATGGCCTTTTTCGTGGGGCTTTTGTGGTTCATCTGCTACCGCAAGATGGGCGGCGCGAACGGTCCGTTCGGATTCGGCAAGTCGAAGGCGCGCATGCTCAACGAGGAAAAGGGCAAGAAGCGGCTGTCGTTCAAGGACGTCGCCGGCGTGGACGAGGCGCGCGAAGAAGTGCAGGAAATCGTGGAGTTCCTGAAGGCGCCGGGCAAGTTCTCGAAACTCGGCGGGCGCATTCCGAAGGGCGTGCTGATGGTGGGACCGCCCGGCACGGGCAAGACGCTGCTCGCGAAGGCGATCGCGGGCGAGGCGAAAGTGCCGTTCTTCTCCATCAGCGGCTCCGACTTCGAGGAAATGTTCGTGGGCGTGGGCGCGAGCCGCGTGCGCGACATGTTCGACCAGGCGAAGAAGGCCGCGCCGTGCCTCGTGTTCATCGACGAAATCGACGCCGTGGGCGCGAAGCGCATGGGCGCGAGCGCGTTCACCGGCCGCAGCAACGACCAGACGCTGAACGCCATGCTCGTGGAGATGGACGGTTTCGACGCGAACGAGGGCATCATCATCATCGCGGCGACGAACCGGCCCGACGTGCTCGATCCGGCGCTGCTGCGCCCCGGCCGTTTCGACCGGCAGATATACGTGGACCTGCCCACGCTCAAGGGCCGCGAAGAAATCCTGAAGCTGCACGGCAAGAAGATCAAGTTCGCGCCGGACGCGGACCTTTCGCGCATCGCGCGCGGCACGCCCGGCTTTTCCGGCGCGGATCTCGCGAACCTGCTGAACGAGGCGGCGCTGTTGGCGGTGCGCCAGAATCTGGACGGCGTCACGCAGGCGATTCTCGAAGAGGCGCGCGACAAGGTGCTGTGGGGACGCGAGCGCAAGAGCGCCAACCTCTCGCAGAAGGACCGCGAAACGACGGCGTGGCACGAAGCGGGGCACGCGCTGCTGCAGCTTCTGCTGCCGAACGCCGATCCGCTCCACAAGGTGACGATCATTCCGCGCGGACGCGCGCTGGGCGCCACGATGGCCCTGCCGGAAAAAGACGTGCTGAACCGCACGCGCAGCTATTTCGTCGACGAAATGTGCATTTGCTGCGGCGGGCGCGTGGCGGAGAAGTTCTTCACGGGCGACATCTCCACGGGCGCAGCGCAGGACATCGCGCAGGCCACGGAAATCGCGCGCGACATGGTGTGCCGCTACGGCATGTGCGAGACGTACGGGTTCCAGTCCTTCCAGGAGCCGAGTCCGTTTTCCGGCGAGGAGCAGTCGCCGCCGTATTCGGCGAAGACGGCCGAGGGCATCGACGCCGAAGTGAAGGCGCTCATCGACGCGGCCTACGCGAAGGCCGAAAAGCTTCTTGCCGAAAACCGCGGCAAACTCGAGACGCTGGCGAAGGCGCTCTTCGAGCAGGAGTCGATGGACGGGCGCGACGTCGAGAAACTGCTCGGCCTCGAGCGTCCGCACGAGGACGCGAAGGCGGCGTCCGCGGCGCCGTCCGCCGGGAAGCCCGCGGACGACGAATCGTCCGAACCTCCGCCGGAGAAGGCATGAGCGACTGGCTCGATCTCGCGCCCGATCCAGTCCACGTGAAACGCGAGCGCGAAAAGGCGCGCGCGCTTCGCGCGACGGACTGGTGGCGCGCGCAGCTCGCCAAAGGCGTTTGCCATTACTGCGGCGAACGGGTCGGGGCGGAAAACCTCACGATGGACCACGTGGTGCCGGTGGCGCGCGGCGGCAAATCGACGCGGGGGAATTGCGTGCCGTGCTGCAAAGCGTGCAACAACGCCAAAAAGGCATACACGCCGGCCGAACGGATTCTGGAAGGGCTGTTCCCCGAAGGGTGAATGGTCGGACTGGCGGGGATCGGACCCGCGACCCCAACATTAAAAGTGTCGTGCTCTACCAACTGAGCTACAGTCCGATGGGGTTGAAAACGGCGCACATTATGCCACAAACGCCGGTGGAAATCAAGAGGAGATTGTGTTATACTTGACGGCATGAAATCAGTGGTTGCATTTGCGGCGGCGTTCCTTTGCGCATGTGGCGCGACGGCGGCGCAGACGGTCGAACTCGGGCGCGGCGACGTCCGGGTGACGGTCGTTTCCCAGCCGGACCGCGTGGACGTCGCGCGCGACTTTTTCGTGACGCTCACGATTTCGGCGCCCGGCGAAAAGAAGCCGGCGCTGCCGGATCTGCGCGACCGGTTCCGCGGCTTTTCGGTGTCCGAGGATTTCCCGGAGCCGCCGTTGACGGATTCCGACGGCACGACGACGCTCGTGTCGCGGTGGCGTCTCGTGCCCGAGCCGTGCGCGAAGAAGTACGGGATCAAGCCCTTCGTGGTGGGCGACTTCTACACGGCGCCGGTGCGGTTCGAGGGTCCCGCGGCGCGCGAAGTCGTGACGGGCGGCATGGAAATCGACCCCAAGAAAGACCTGCCGCCCTTGAGTTGGCGGCTGGCGGGCCAGATCGCCGCCGCGCTGTGCGCCTTGGCGTTGCTGGCCGGCGCGGCCGTTTGGGCGACGCGGAAAATCCGCGAGGCCGTGCGCGTGCACAAGATGAGTCCGCTCCAGCGCGCCTACTACGAGCTGGACAAGCTGCTGAAGAAGGGGTTGCCGGGGCGCGGATTCTACAAGGACTTCTACGTGGAGCTCACGATGGTGGTGAGGCGCTACGTGGAGCGCAAGTACGGCGTGAAGGCGCCGAACATGACGACGGAGGAATTCCTGCGCGCGACTGGCGACGGCGCGTCGGCGCTCGGCAACCGCGAGGCGTTGCGGAAATTCCTCGAATCCGCCGACCTGGTGAAGTTCGCGGGCGTGGAGGCGACGCCCGAAATGGCCGACGGCGCCACGGACAGCGCGCGCGGCTACCTGAAAGCGGACGCGGTCGACGCGCCGCGGGGAGGCGCCGAATGAACTTCGCGTGGCCATGGTGCTTTTTGATGGCGCTGCCGCTTGCCGCGGCGGCGTGGCGGCTGCTGCGACGCGGCCGCAAGAGCGGCATCCGGTTCTCGGCGGTGCGGCGGCTGCCCGCGCGCACGGCGGGCTGGCGCGCGAAGGCGGCGGGCCTCGCGCCGTGGCTTTTCCTGGCGGGCGCGGCGGCGCTGGTGTTGGCCGCGGCGCGTCCGCGCCAGCCGCTCGGCCGCGACCGGCGGAACGTGGACGCGATCGCCATCGCGATGACGGTGGACGTGTCCGGCTCGATGGACGCGCTCGACCTGTCGCCCAAGGACGTCACGAGCCTCGCGGACTGCAAAACGCGCCTGGACGTGGTGAAGGACATGTTCGCGACGTTCGTCGCTTCGCGCCCGGACGATTTGATTGGACTGGTGACGTTCGGCGGGTACGCCTCCAGCCGGGCGCCGCTCACGGCGGACCACGAAACGCTGCTGCACGTGCTCAAGGGGGTGGAGATTCCTTCGCAGTCGTTCGACGCGCAGGGGAATCCCGTGGATCCAGAAGAGACGATGACGGCCGTGGGCGACGGACTCAGCATGGCCCTCGCGCGCCTCAAAAACGCCGAAGTCAAATCGAAGATCGTCATCCTGCTTTCCGACGGCGTTTCGAACACGGGCGCCGTGGAGCCGGCGCAGGCGGCGGAAGCGGCCGCGAAGATGGGCATCAAGGCGTACGTGATCGGCGTGGGCACGAAGTCGCGCCGCGTGCCGTGCCGCGTCAAGGACGCATTCGGCCGCTGGACGGTGGCGTACGCGGACATGGCGTTCGACGAATCCCAGCTCAAGTCGATCGCGAAGACGACGGGCGGCCGCTATTTCGCGGTGGACGACGCGGACGGGCTCAAGGCGGCGCTCGAGGAAATCGACTCGCTCGAGAAAACGACGCTCGACCGCACGACCTACCAGCGCTACCGCGAATTCTTCCCTCCGTTCCTGTTGTGGGGCGCGGCACTCGTGCTGGCGGCCATATCAATCCAGATGGCGGCATCCAGACGCCTGTTGTGATGCTTCGCCGCGGGCCTTTTTTCGTCTTGGCGGCGGCGTTTTTTTCCGGCGGGAACGCCCGTTTGTTAGCCGTGCACAACTTTCGCGGCGGAAAAGCCCGAAAAAACGGGGTTTTCCGGCCGCGGAAAAAATTTGAACTTTTTTCGTTTTCCCCCTTGCGCCGGAGAGGCCGTTTTAGTATACTACCCCCCCGTTGCGACCAATCCGGCCAGGCGCCGGCGCGGGAGCGAGTCGATCTTTGAGAAGAGATGGTGCCGAAAGAACGCGGACCCGGAACGAGGAAGCGGAAGCTTCCGCCGGAAGGGACGCGGAACACAATGGAAATTTGTGCGATGCCCGGAGCCCCGCGAGGGGTTCCAAACAAAACAAATTCTTTTTCTGAGAGTTTGATTCTGGCTCAGAACGAACGCTGGTAGCGTGGATTAGGCATGCAAGTCGAACGGGATCGGCTGGATAGCAATATTCGGCCGTGAGAGTGGCGGATTGGGGAGGAACACGTGAACAACCTGCCCTTGAGTTGGGGAAAACCGTTGGAAACGACGGCTAATACCGGATGTGGCGCCCGACGACATCGTCGGAGCGCTAAAGGGGGCCGCAAGGCTCCCGCTCGAGGAGGGGTTCGCGCATCATCAGCTTGTTGGCGGGGTAACGGCCCACCAAGGCTCACGATTAGCTGGTCTGAGAGGATG
>JAKSOX010000053.1 GCA_024405335.1 Kiritimatiellia bacterium | reverse complement strand
CCCGGATGCCCCGAGTTCGCCTTTTCGATCATGTCCATGGAAAGGCCGCGGACGACGTTCGCCGCGACCTTGAGTTGCTCGTTGGAAATTTTCATGAGGCGGATTATACCACAATCAATCCGACATGAAAACCCCCGGAGGCGGGCCGATGGACCAACGCGCCCGCCATCGGACGACTCACGGCGTCCAGACGTCGGCGGGCTTCAGGTCGAGCCAGACGATGGCCTCCAGCCAGCGGGACAGGTCTTTCGGGGACGGGTCGAAGTTGTTCGTTCCGAAGGAGAACTTCGCGCCCATTTCCTTGGCGAGCTTCAGGAACTTCGGACGCGGATATGGCGACTCGGCCTGGATTTCGAGCGCCACGCCCTTCTTCACGGCCTTCGCGATCACCGCCCGCATCCGCTCTTCGGTCCAAAGGCGGTCGTAGTCGCCGGCCAGCGGCTCGGGCAGATAGGTCGGATTCGCCAAGATGGAGATCGGCTCATCAAGAATGCGCATCGTGTGCGCGAAGTAGTCCTCCATCCACTTGTCCGGATCGGGAATCTCCTTCACCATCCAAAGCCGGTTGTCGCGTCCGGACGGGAGTTTGCCCATGATCATCGTGTCCGCGAGGACGTAGTCGAACTGCGCGCGCGTCTCGGGCGCGATCTTCTCGAACCAGTCGCGGTCGTTCACCTGAATGCCGACCGGCATCTTCGGATTCACCTGCCGCGACCGCTTCGCGAAGGCGACGAGTTTCGCGTCGTCGTAGATCTCCCATTCGCGGCCGTGGTTTTCCATCGCCGTCGACCGGATGCCCGATTCCTTCTCGCGTTCATGCGCCATTTCGGGCGTCATCCCGCCGCGGACGTGCAAATGCCAGTCGGTGAGCACGATGCCGCGCTTCGCGCATTCCTCCTTCAAGAGCCGATTCACCGCGTTCTTCGGATAGATCGGGCTCTTCGCCTCGCCGACCGTGTAGACGATCAGCTTGAGCGCGCGGATCGGCTTCACTCCCTTCTCCCACGGCCTCCGATACGCGAACTCGACCCGCGCGGGCGTGTAGATTTTGCTCGTCACGGCGACGTCCAGCGTCCCCGCCGCGCCGCAGAGCAGTTCGCCGCGTGCGTTCTTCGCCGCCGCCCCGCGATGGTCGAGCACGACATCGCATTCGTTCGTGTTCCATTCCGCCGCCCACAGGTAGCCCGTCGTGCCGTTCTCCTCCAGCGCGAACCGCACGGACTCCCCCGCCCGCCGCTCGACGACCAGTTCGCCCGGCACGTCCTTCAACGCAAACGCCGTTCCGTTCTTGAACTGCGCCGCCGCGGACGTCCCCGCGGCGACCAACGCCACCACCATGCACAACGTTTTCATGACCGTTCGCTCCCGTCTTTTCTCAGAATCGCCCTCGCGGCTGGCTGCGCGGATCAGCGCTCGACGTGGTAAACGCCGGCGGCATGCGTCTTCGCCGCCGTTTCGCCCGGCAGAACCACGGACGCCGTCGCACCTTCTGGAACCGTGAAATCCCAGATCCACTTGTCGCCCTCGTACCGCCACGCGCTCTTCACGAGGCCCGCGCGGCTTCTGTACTCGGCTTTCACGAACCCGAGCCGTTTGTCCGGCAGCGGCGCCATCACCACGTTCGCGAACCCGGGACGCGCCGGATCCGCCGCGATGCCGGCGGCCCGGCGGTAGATCCAGGCCAGCACCGCGCCGTAGGCGTAGTGGTTGAAGCTGTTCATGCCCACGGGGCCGAAACCGTCCTGCTTCGTGTAGCTGTTCCAGCGCTCCCAAACCGTGGTCGCGCCCTGGTCGACGGAATAGAGCCAGCTCGGGTTCTTGTGCTGCAGCAGCAGCGTGTAGGCGACGTCGGCCATGCCGTTGTCGGCCAGGACGTCCATCAGAATGGACGTGCCGAGAAAGCCCGTCTGCAGACAGTCGCCGTGGTCCTTGAAGTTCTTCTTGAGCGCGGCGATCGTCGCCTCCTTCGCCGCGCCTTCGACGAGGCCGAGCTTGAGCGCGAAGAGCGCCGGCGTCTGCATGCCGCGGAAACATGCGAGAACGAGACCGTCGGGCGTATCGAAGAAGGTCTTCTTGAGGTGGGCCTTCGCTTTCGCCGCCATCTGCTCGTACTTCGACGCGTCTCGTCCCGTCCCCTTCGCCATCGCCGCCATCATCTGCGCGTCCCACGCCCAATAGCAGGCGCCGAGATAGTTCCAGTAGAGGATCGCGTCCGGCTTCGGCGCCCAACTGCCGTTCTTCTTCTCGAATGCCAACCCGCCCGCGCTTTCGAGGGCTTCGAAACTGAGCCAGTCCGCCCACTGGTAGCGCTGGTTCTCGTCCTGGGTCGCGGTGAAATCGTACTTCGTCTCGTCGACGCGCGCGAGGTAGCGTTCCATCGCCTCCCAGTTTTCGTCGACGATCGCGCGGTCGCCGAACTGCTTCCATATCTGGTAGGGCACGATCACGCCCGCGTCGGCCCAGCCGAAGCGCATCGGATTGTTGCCGTACTGCGCCCACGGGGCGACGCCCGGGAAACCGCCTCTCGGGTCCTGGCTGTCGCGCATGTCGCGCATCCACTTGCGGAAAAACGCGCTCGTGTCGGCATTGAACGCGCCCGCCTCGGCGAACACCTGCGTGTCGGCCGTCCAGCCGAGCCGTTCGTTGCGCTGCGGACAGTCCGTGGGCACCGACAGGTAGTTGGAGAGTTGCCCCCAGTAGACGTTTTGGATGAAGCGGTTGAGGTCCTTGTCGCCGGTCTCGATTTTGCCGAGTTCCATCTCCTTCGCGATGGACGTCGCCGGGATGCTGACGACGCGCTCGATCTTCACCGTGTCCGTCGCCGTGACCGAAAGGTAGCGGTAGCCGAAGAAGGTGAAAGACGGATGCCACAAGGCCGCTTTCGCGTCCCCGAACGTGTAGACGGCGCGCATGCCCGTCTCGGGCATGCGCAGGTTCGCGCGGTAGACGGAGCCGGCCGGACCGTCGTTGCCGCGGCCGCGCTCGCCGTTCGCGTCGTTGAGCATCTCCGCCGGCAGCGCCGTGACCGTCGTCCCCGGCTGCGCCGAAAACGCGAATTCCGGCACGCCGGCGCAGTTCTGTCCGAAGTCGAGGACGAGCGTCTCTCCCGGCTTCACGGACATCGCCTCGCGCTTCGCGAACGTGCGGACCTTCTTCACCTTGCCGAAGACCGCCTCCTTCCCTTCGCCGGACGCGCCCTCGACGCCAGCCCACGTGTAGGCCTCGACCGGCGCCATCGCAAGGTCGCGCCGCAGGCAGATCTCCGCGCCCTCGCTCGGCAGGATCTCGCCCTTGAACTCGGCGTTCTTCTCGCAGTCGGACGGCTTCGCGTCCGCAAACGCCGCCGGATTCTTCAGCGGATCGCCAATGCGCGCGTCGTAGACCTCGCCCTCGAAGATGGATGCGTTCCTTGCCGGCCCCCTGTCCGTCGCCAGCCACTCGCCCGACTTCGTGCCCATCAGCTCCTTCGTGCCGTCGGCGTAGGTGAACTCGACGACGCCGCGGAACGCGCTCTTCCGCCCCGTCCAGTTGACGATTTTGTCGCGCCACCAGCCGGAGGACACCGCCGCCGCGAAGACGTTCTCTTCGCCCGCGCCGCCCTTCACGATGGACGTGACGTCGTAGGTGAAGCTGCGGCGCGTCTTTTGCACGTGCGTGAAACCCGGCTTCAGGAAGTCGTCGCCCACCCGGACGCCGTTCACGGCAAGCTCGTACACGCCGAGGCCGCTCGTCATCCACACGGCCTTGGCGACCTTTTTCGGATTGACGAACTTTTTCATGAAATACGCGGTGCCCGCGGCCGCCCGCTGGCCGTTCCGAGCGTCCGCGTCCGGCGCGGAAGGCGCGCCCGCGAACGAGATCCACTCGCTCGCGTCCCACGCCTTCGCGTCCAGCGCCGCGACCCGCGGCGACTCCAGACAGCCGCCGAAGAGAAACGCCTTTTTCGATTCGCACCCGGCGAGCGCCAGTCCCGCCGCCAACAAAACGACTTCTTGTTTCATGGTTGGCATTGTACCACGTTCGCCGCCGTTCATGGCGGATTTTCTGCACGCGGCGCAAGACGCGACGATCTTGAAAATCTCACGTGGCGCGGAGGACGAGGCCTTTGAGGTAGAAGCCCTCGGGGAACGACAACGCCACTGGGTGGTCCGCCGCCTGGCGCGTCCTGGCGATCACCTGGAAATCGCGTTTGGCGTCGAACGCGGCTTCGGCGCACACCTTGTCGAACAGGTCCTGCGTCATCGCGCCCGAACACGAGAAGGTCGCCAACACGCCGCCCGGCTTCAGGAGCTTCATCGCCAGCAGGTTGACGTCCTTGTATCCGCGCGTCGCGCGCATGAGCTGGCCCTTGGTGTCCGCGAACTTCGGCGGATCGAGCACGATCATGTCGAACTGCCGCCCCCGGTCGCGGCAGAGCCGCAGATACTTGAACACGTCCGCGCAGGTGAACGCGGTTTCGCACGGCGCGCCGCCGGGGAACGTGAGCGCGAAGTTCTTTTCCGCCAGCGCCAGCGCGGGCGCGCTCAAATCCACGTTCTCCACGCGCGCGGCGCCGCCCGCCGCGCACGCGAGGCCGAACCCTCCCGTGTACGAGAAGCAGTTCAGGCAATCTCGCCCGGCCGCCAACGCGCCCACGCACGCGCGCGCTTCGCGCTGGTCCAGGTAAAATCCCGTCTTGTGTCCGCGCCGGACGTCCACGAAACACTTGACGGCGCCCTCGTGGATTTCGATCAGCTCCGGCGGTTCGCCGCCGGCGAGCGGACCCGTCGCCGCCGCGCCTTCGACGGCGAGTCCCTCGTGCAGACGCGAATCCACGTCGCTGCGGTTGTACACGCCCTTCGCGCCCGCCGCCACGAGCGCCGCCGCGATCGCGTCCTTGAACTTCTCCGCGCCAGCGCTCGCGAGCTGCACGACGCACCAGCCGTCGTAGCAGTCCGCCACCACGCCTGGCAGGCCGTCGCTTTCGCCGTGCACGAGGCGCGTTCCCGCGTGCGGCGCAAACGCCGCCGCGCCGCGCCGCGCCACGGACGCCGCCACCGCGTCCGCCACGAAGGCCGCGTCCGCGGGACGCCTTGGGTCGAACGAAAGCATGCGCACTCGGATCTGGCTGTGCGGACTCCACGCGCCGTAGCCCAGCGTTTCGCCGCGCGCGTCGGCGACGCGCACCACGTCGCCTGGGCCGGCGTCGCCGTCCAGGCGTTCCACCGCGCCGGAGAAAATCCACGGATGCCGGTGCAGCACCGTCCACTCGCGCTTCGCGCGCAAATACGCCGTAGTCATGTCCCTTCGCCTTTCCGCCGCGATTCGTTTTCGGCGCGGCGCGCCCGGAAGAACGTCTGCAACACCGCCTTGCACGGCTCCTCCAAAACGCCTTCGACCACTTCGGGATGGTGGTTGATGCCGGGATGCGCGAACACGTTGAACGCGGTGCCGCCGCCGCGTTTCGGATCGCCCGCGCCCCACACCACCGCGGCGACCCGCGCCAACACGATCGCCCCCGCGCACATCGGGCACGGTTCCTTCGTGACGTAGAGCCGCGCGCCCTGCAGCCGCCAGTTGCCCTTCGCCGCGAACGCCGCGCTCAGCGCGAGCATCTCCGCGTGGGCCGTCGCGTCCTGCAGACCTTCCGTCTGGTTGTGCGCGCGCCCGAGGATGCGCACTTCGTTCGGCGAACAGTCCTCGGCCGGCGGCGCGTCCACGATCACGCACCCCGTCGGCACTTCGCCGTCGGCCGCCGCCTTCTCCGCCTCGCGGAGCGCCATCCGCATGAAAAATTCGTCGAACGCGCGCGTCATGGTTCATCCCTTGCGCTCTTCGAGTTCGAGCCAGCGCGTCTCGGCGGCGTCCAGCTCTTCGCGCGCCGCCGCCAGGCGCGCGACGCGCTCCTGCGCCCGCGCGGGATCCTTCGCGAACGCCGTCCCGGACGAAAGCTCCGCCTCGATCTCGGCGATTTCCGCCTCGAGCGCTTCGATTTTCCCGGGCAAAGCTTCGTGTTCGCGCTTTTCCTTGTAGGAGAATTTCGCGGGCTGCGCGCGCGCGGACGCGTCCGCCGCCGCGCGGGACGTTTCCGCCGCCAGCGCCGCCGCGCGTTCGCGAGCTTCGCGCCGGGCGGCGAGCGCGCGGCCCGCCTCGGTCCAGCCGCCCGCGAGCGCCAGCACTTCGCCGTCGCCCGGCAACGCCAGGACGCTCGTCGCCACGTTGTCCAGAAACGCGCGGTCGTGGCTCACCAGCAGCACGGTGCCCGTGTAGGAGGCGAGCTGCTCTTCCAACAGTTCCAGCGTTTCCACGTCGAGGTCGTTCGTGGGTTCGTCCAGCACCAGCAGATTGCCCGGGTCCATGAACCGCTTGGCGAGGACGAGCCGCGCCTTTTCGCCGCCCGAGAGCGCCTTCACGGGCGTGCGGCCGCGTTCCGGCGTGAACAGGAAGTCCTGGAGATAGGAGTAGACGTGCTTCTTCACCCCCGCCACCACGACTTCGTCGCGGTCCTCGGCGAGGTTTTCGACCACCGACTTCTCGGGGTCGATCGATTCGCGCAGCTGGTCGAGATACGCGAGCGTGACGCGCGTTCCGCGGACGATCTCTCCCGCATCGGGCGCGATCGCGCCGGTGAGCAGCTTGAGCAGCGTCGACTTCCCGCTGCCGTTCGCCCCCACCACGCCGATGCGCTCGCCGCGCAGGATTTTCGCGGTGAAGTCCTTCACCACGGGCTTTCCCGGTTCGTAGCCGAACGAAACGCCCGTCGCCTTCAGCACGAGGTCGCCGCTTTTCTCGCCGGCGTCCAGGCGCAGGTTCGAAGTGCCCGCGCGGCTGCGGCGCGCCGCGAATTCTTCGCGCAGTTTCATCAGCGCCGCGACGCGCCCTTCGTTGCGCGTGGTGCGCGCCTTCACGCCGCGCCGGATCCACGCCTCTTCCTGCGCGAGCTTTTTCGACTTGCGCTCCCAGAAGGTCGCTTCGTCGGCGAGCAGCTCGGCCTTGCGCTTGAGGAACGTGGGGTAGTCGCAGTTCCAGCCGGAAAGTTCGCCGCGGTCCAGGTCGAGGATGCGCGTGGCGACGCGCTTGAGGAATTCGCGGTCGTGCGTGACGAAAAGGCACGCGCCCCTGAAACGGCGCAAATACGATTCGAGCCACTCGATCGTCTCCACGTCGAGATGGTTGGTGGGCTCGTCCAGCAGCAGCAGGTCGGGGTTCGCCAACAGCTCCGCCTCCAGCAGCTTCTTGCGGCGGCGGCCGCCGGAAAGCCGGTTGAAATCGGGATCGTCGGGGCGGTCGGCGGGGACGTCCTGCGAAAGGTAGGCGATCTTGATCCCCTTCTCGCGTATCACCTCGCCGTCGTCCGCCGCAAGAACGCCGGCGATCGTCTTGAGCAGCGTGGACTTGCCCTCGCCGTTGCGGCCCGTGACCGCGCCGCGCTCGCCCTTTTCGACGGAGAGCGACACCCGGTCCAGCACCGGATCGCCGCCGAACCGGACCGACACCTCTCTCAGCGAAACGAGCGCCATCAGCCGAAGAAGGATTCGTACAGGGCGCGCACGGCCTTGTCGCGGTCCTCGCTCTTGATGCCGATCATGAAGGAGATTTCGCTCGCGCCCTGGTTCACCATCGAAATGTTGATGCCGTGGGCGGCGAGGGCCGTGGTGGCCTTCGCGAGCATGCCCGACGAAAACGCCATGCCTTCGCCCACCACCATGATCACCGCGTAGTCGCGCGTGACGATCACGGAGTCGGGCGCCAGTTCGCGCTTGATGCGCGACACCACCTTCTTCTCCCGCGTCTGCGAGAACTTGTCGGCGCGGATGATCACGGAAATCGAGTCGATGCCGCTGGGGATGTGCTCGTAGGCGACGCCCTCTTCCTCGAGGATGGCCAGCACCTTGCGGGTGAAGCCGATTTCGCGGTTCATGAGGTACTTGTCGATGATGATGTTCGAAAAGCCGTTCGCCGCCGCGATGCCGGTGACGGTGCCGGGCATCACGCGCCGGGACTGCACGATCATCGTGCCGGGCTCCTGCGGGCGGTTGGTGTTGCGCACGTTGATCGGCACGCGGGCCTGCACCGCCGGCTGGATCGCCTCGTCGTTGAACACGCCGAAGCCCGCGTACGCGAGTTCGCGCATTTCGCGGTAGGTCATCGTGTCGATGCCCTCGGAAACCTCGGGCACGATGCGCGGATCCACGGGGTACACGTTGTCCACGTCGGTGAAGTTCTCGTACACGTCGGCGCGCGCGGCCGCCGCGAGGATGGAGCCCGTGATGTCCGAACCGCCGCGCGGGAACGTCGCGACCGACCCGTCCTTGCGGTAGCCGAAGAAGCCGGGATACACCACGATGCCTTCGAAATCGGAAAACGCCTTGCCGAGCTTGCGGTAGCTTTCGGGGTTGAGCGTGGCGTTGCCGGGCTCGCCCTCGAGGATCATGCCCGTGTCCTTCGGGCTCGCGTAGCGGGCCTTCACGCCGCGCGCGCAGAACGCCGCCGCGACGATCTTCGCTGAATTGTCCTCGCCCGCCGCCTTCATGAGGTCCACGAAGCGCGCGCACTTGTCGGGATCGGACGCTTCCTTGCGGGAAAGCGACTGCACGCGCACGAGCAGGTCGGTTTCGACGACCTTGACGATTTCCTTGCCGAGTTTGAGCGTTTCGGCGATGGAGGCGTAGCGCGCCACCACGGCCGCGAGGGGCTTCTTCACGTCCTTGCCCTCGATCACGGCCTGCGCCAGCGCGATCAGCAGATCCGTCACTTTCGTGTCGGACTTCGAGCGCTTGCCCGGCGCGGAAACGACGACCATGCGGCGCGCGGGATCCGCGAGCACGATGTCCAGCACCTTCGCGATTTGACCGGCGTCGGCGAGCGAAGAACCGCCGAATTTGCACACTTTCATCGGATGGAACCTTTCATTCCGCGACTTTGACGATTTTGCCGCCGGCCTTGGCGGACGCATGGGACGCCGCGCAGAGCGCGAGGTTGTGAATCGCGCCAGAGGCGTCCAGCGGCTTCTTCGCCTGCACGGACGCGGCATGGCCTTCGATCAGCGTCTGGTAGATGTTCTGGATCTTGCCGGGCGCGACCGGCTTCGCGTCGCCGAGCTTGTCCAGTTCGAGGCGCATCTTCACCGGTTCGTCCTTGTGGCCGGAAAGCTGGAACATCGTGCCGTAGCCGCGCAACGCCGCCTCGGAACCGTAGATTTCGTAGCCGAGGTTCGTAAGCGTGCCGGAAAGCCCGCCGCGCAACTCGGAGAACGCCGCGTTCACGCTGCCCTGCGTGCCGTCCTCGAAGAAGAATTTCACGTAGGCGCCGTCCTCGGCCTTGATCTTCATCACTTTCGGATAATAGACCGCCGCGACCTTCGCGATCCGCTTGCCGAACACGTATTCCGCCACGTAGAAACAGTGGCTCGCCACGTCGCCGATCGGTCCGCCCATCTCCTCGATCTTGGAGCAGCGCCACGTCGCCGCCTCGGCGGGATCGTAGCCGTAGGCGAATTCCATGTGGAAGCAGGAATCGTTCACCGCGCCGAGCTTGCCCTTCTGGACGAGCTCCTTCGCCTTCACGTTCCATGCGTTGTTCACCATCATGTGGTCCACGGTGAGCGAAAGCTTCTTCGCCTTGGCGACTTTGTTCATCGCCTTCGCGTCGGCGACGCTCGTGGCCGCCGGCTTTTCGACGATCGCGTGCTTGCCGGCCTTCAAAGCCGCGATGGCGAGCTTGGCGTGCGTCGCGTTGTTCGTGGCCACGTACACGGCGTCGATCGACTTGTCCGCGAGAATCGCCTCGGTGGTGTCGTACCACTTCAGGCCCAGCGCCTCCGCCGCCGCCTTGCGCGCGGGGTTCACGTCCGTCGCGCCCACGAGCACGGCCTTTTTGAGCGGCGCGAAACGCTTGCGGTCGCACGCGAACCCCTCCTTCGCCACGCGGTTCTCCGCAATGCCGCCGAAACCGATCAACGCATACCTGACCTTGTCCATGATCCGAACTCCTTGTGTTTTTCGTTGGTGAAATCAACCGATCTTGCCGAACGCGGCCAGCGCCCCCAGCGCCAGCATGAGCGCGCCCGCCAGGAAATACGCTGCCGCGAACGGCACGTTGCGCCACGCGCTTTCCGCGCGCCAGGCGAGCAGCCGCCGCCAATGCCACGGATAGAACATGCCGAACATGCCCGTCGCCGCGCAGACGTAGGCCGCCGCCACCGGCACCAGCCGCCAGGACGTGTCGCACAGCCGCACCGCCGGGAAGAGCGACGCGGGGAAAAGCATGAACACCGCCGCCAAACCGCGCAACGGCAGCAGGTTCGGCATCCACCAGCACGTGAGCGGCGTCAACACCGCGGCGAGGATCCACAACTCGCCCGGAAACGCCTTGAGGTAGCGGTCGAAGATTTCGATGCCGATCACGTCGAGTTCGTGCGCCGTCCAGAACCAGCCGATTGCGCACAAAATCCAGCCCGCCTCCCTGCAGCGCGGAAACGCGACCAGCGCCCTGGCCGCGCGCGCGGGAAACGCGAGGGAAAACAGCCCGTACAGAAACAACGGCACGCCCAACGTGAAAAACCAAAATGTCATGGCGCGAAAGTATAGCAAATTATCCGCGTTTGGCAA
>JAKSOX010000052.1 GCA_024405335.1 Kiritimatiellia bacterium | reverse complement strand
GATAAGGTATACTTTCGCTTCAACGGCCGAAATTATACCACATCGGGTATAATCTGCGCAAGAGCAAACCTTCCGATCCGATAGCAAAACCCTTTGCGATCCGATGTGGAGTACGGGGTTTGTTTTCATCAAGTATTCTGTTGTAATTATCCTCTTCGGATTCCCTTATCAGCTAAGCCCAATAATTTATCAATGGATTGTTTTTCATTTTTTCCTTTTAAGTATGCTTGTCTTTATTTACAATTTTGAAAGTCAAGTATATAGTTCCCCTTTTTATCCTAAATTCGTCAGTTGGTCTCTATTCTGACGCGGATTTTGCCGCGTGACAACGACCTCCCGACCAGCTTCCGTTCCGAAGCCGGTTTTTGCCTGACCAATTTCCCGTCAGGGTGCTATCGGAGCGGGATTACCGCCCCCAAGGCCGGATCCGGCATCAGCAACTTGCGAAAAGCGCACCGCAGGACGACGTACCAGCGTGTCTTCTCGTCCAAATGCCCGGCAGTTGACTTCAGCCACCGGAAGAACGCCGCGACCGTGCCGAGCGCCCGCTGGATCAGCTCGGATTCCGCGTGCGTCGAGGTGAGGTGGATGATCCTCTTGCGCCCGCTTTCGACGATGCGCCACATGATTTCACTGGCGCAGGTAAACCGTTGAAGACGTGAACGATGCCACCGCGCTATCGGGCGGCGTTGCGGCGTTCGAGATCGGCGCGGTAGGCGGCGAGGTCGAAATCGGCCGACGCGACGCCGCTTTCCACGGCCGCCTGCGCGACCGCGAAGGACACCTCCACGAACAGGCGTTTGTCGAACGGCTTCGGGATGATGTAGCCCGGACCGAATTCGAGTTTTTCGTTCGGGAAAAGCGCCTGCACGTCGGCGGGAACGGGTTCGCGCGCAAGCGCCGCCAGGGCGCGCGCGGCGGCGACCTTCATCGCCGTGTTGATCTTCTTCGCGCGGACGTCCAAGGCGCCGCGGAAAAGGTACGGGAACCCGAGCACGTTGTTCACCTGGTTCGGGAAGTCGCTGCGGCCCGTGACCATCACGTACTTGCGGCCGGCCAGCGCCTTCGCCACTTCGGCTGGATGGATTTCGGGATCCGGGTTCGCCATCGCGAAAATCGCCGGGAAGTCGGCCATCGCCCGCACGTCGTCGCCGGAAATCACGTTCGCCGCCGACACGCCGATGAACACGTCCGCGCCCGTCATCGCTTCGCGGCGCGTCATGGCTGGATCCACGTCGCGCGCGTGGACGCGGTTCTTCGGGTTGAGGTCCGTGCGCGACGCCGCCAGCACGCCCTTCACGTCGAACATCGTGAGGTCCTTCACGCCCGCTGCCTTGCACATGTCCGCGATGCGCGTCCCGGCCGCGCCGGCGCCGTTCACCACCACCTTGAGTTCGCCGAGTTCCTTGCCGGCGATGGCGGCGAAGTTGACGACGCCCGCCGTGACGATCACGGCCGTGCCCCACTGGTCGTCGTGCATGACGGGGATGTCGAGCAGCTCCACGAGGCGGTCTTCGATCTCGAAGCACGCGGGAGACGCGATGTCCTCGAGGTTGATGCCGCCGTATTGCGGGGCGATCGCGAGACAGGCGTCGATCACGCGCTGCGGATCCGTGGGGCCCCTGTCCGCGCCGCCCAGGCGGCAATGGCCGAGCGGCACGGGCCAGGCGTTCACGTCCGCGAACTTCTTGAACAGCACTGCCTTGCCTTCCATCACGGGAATGGAGGCGGCGGCGCCGCGGTCTCCGAGGCCGAGAATCGCCGTGCCGTCCGAAACGACGGCCACGAGGTTCGGTTTCGACGTGCAGGCGTAGACGGCGTCTGGGTCCGCGTCGATCGCCTTCACGGCCTCGGCCACGCCGGGCGTGTACGCGAGGCACAGATCCGCCTGCGTCGCCAGCGGCCGCGCCGCCTGGACCGCCACCTTGCCCCCCTTGTGGTAGGCCATCACTTCTTCACGGGTGAACTTCGCCATGTCACACTTCCCTTTCGCTGAACGAAAACTCCAAAACGCGCACGCCGCACTTCTTGAACGCCGCGATCGCCGCCGCGCGCCGCTCCGGCGTCAAATTGCAGGCGATCACGACCTCTTGCGCGCGCGTCGCGGACACGATGCGCGAGGCGTCGACGTGCGGACCCCAGATTTTGACGCCGCCGATCACGTGGCCCTTGAGCAGCACGTCGTCGTCGACGATGCCCACGATGAAACGACGCCCGCGCGCCGCGTCGCGCACGAGTTCGCGCCGGAACGCGCGGTAGCGCAGCCCCGCGCCGTACACGAGCACGCGCGTCGTGGACGGATCGTCCGCCAACCGCCGCGCCGAAAACGCGTAGAACGCGTCGCGCAGGATCATGCGCGTCATCCGCAGCAGGGACAGCAGCGCGCACGCACACGCCGCGAAGAGCAGCGGCACGGTTACCGTGCGCCCCTGCGAATACCCGCCGATCGTGAACCCGGCGAACGACGCCGCCGTGCCGACGGCGACGGCGGCCCCGAGCCGCAGGTAGTTCGAAATCTGCGCGCGCCCCCACACGGTGGAATAGCCCTTGAACAGCACTACCGCCACGAACGCGGGCGCCACGGTGAGCGGCATGAACGTGTGGAGCGCCTGCTGGGTGACGGGCTGCCCCGCGAAAACGCGAGCGAGCACCCACGCGGCCACGAGCAGCGCGGCGTCCGCGATCATCAGCATCGGCACCAACAGCGCCGCGCGGCGGCGGCGCGTCGCGGGCGTCGCGTCGTGCGCCACGACGTCCAGCAGCCGCCCGGCGTCGAACAGCTCCACGCGGCTCATGTCGCGCACGGCCACCACCACGGCCACGATGAACGTCACCGCGAAGAGTCCGGCCGCGCGGTCGCGCAGCGCCACGGCGCCCAGGCCCGAAAGCACCAGAAAGCCCGCCAGGAGGTACAGCGCCCACGCCACCTTCTTCTGGGACGCGTACTTGCGCAGCAGCCGGTGGTGGAGGTGGTCCACGTCCGGCTGCATCATGCGCGTTTGGCCTTCGGCCTTGCGTTCTTCGCGGAACAGGAACGCGCGCACCGAACGGCGCACGATCGCGAGCGACGTGTCGAAAATCGGCACGCCCATCGCCAGCAGCGGCACGCCCACGCCCACGAGCAGGGAATCGCCAGTGCGCGTGACGAGCGGCAGCGTGGAAACGAGATAGCCGAGGAACATGGAACCCGTGTCGCCCAAAAACACGCTCGCCGGATGGAAGTTGTATCGCAGGAAGCCGAACAGCGCGCCGACGATCGCGAAATGGAACACGGTCGCGCCCGGCGAACGCATGAAGAAGAGCGAGCCCGCCATGCCCGCCACCGCGATGGCTGCCAGTCCGCTCGCGAGACCGTCCAGGCCGTCGATCAGGTTGAAGGCGTTCACCGCGCCCACGATCCAGAACGTCGTGAGCGCGCAGTCGAGCCAGCCCGGCAAGGACGGAAACACGCTCTGGAAGCCGATGCCCAGCCACAGGTTCGTCAGCAGGCCGGCCAGAATCTGCAGGGAAAGCTTCACGCGCGGCGGCATGCCGAACTTGTCGTCCACCAGCCCCGTGACGACCAGAATCGACGACACGATCGCGAGGCGCCAGAAGTTCCCTTCGCGGATCCCCACCGTGAAATCGCGGTGGCCCATGAAGAAGAAGAAAAGCCCCGCCGTGGCGATGAACGCGAGGAACACCGCCAAACCGCCGCCGCGCGGCACGGGCGTTTTGTTGATGCGCCGCCCGGACGGCTTGTCCACCATCCCGCACTTCCGCGCCAGTTCGCGCACCGCCGGCGTGAGCGCGAGCGACAGCACGAACGCGGTGAGGAAGCAAGCCGCATGCGGCAGCATCTTCAGCGCGAATTCCCCAAGTGCGGCAAGTTTATTCATCGCGCTGCAGATCCTTTCCGGCTTGTTCCAGGAAAGCCACGAGCCGCGCGTCGTCCCGCGCGCCCAGAACCGTGCACATCACCCAGCGGTCGACGCGGTTCAGCACCGACCGGTCCCACACGTCGCGGAAAATGCGCGCCACGTGGGACGCCGTCCGGAAACCGGCCTGGTTGAAAAACGTGTAGGCGAGCGTGCCGTGCGATCCCTTGCCTTCGAAGTCCACGAGCCGCCAGTCGCGCCCCGCCACGGCGACCGTGCGCGGCGACGCCATGCGGTAACCCTGCGAGGGCAGGCACAGTTCGGGGCGGTGGATGGACGCCCGGCGCGCACCGCCCACCACGAGCGACTGCAGGAACGTCTCGCCCGATTCCGCCGTGTAGCGCTTGCGCAGGACCACGGTGTCGGCCGGCAGCACCTTCTTCTCGGATTCGGCCATTTCCTCGTCCGTCGCCGCGAAACCGGGCTTGTCGCGCAGTTCCGCCGCGGGCGCGGCGCACACGGCCGCTTCCGGCGTCGAAAGCTGGAACGCGAACGCGCCGACGAAAAACGCCGCCGCCAGAACGGGTCCGATCAGTTCGCGCGCGGCCATTTGGCGAGCCCCTCCCCGACGGCCACCATCGCGAAAATCGCGACGCCGAAAACGACGAATCCGGAATAGTCGTGGTAGAACCCCGTGGCGAATTCCGGCGAACAGCAGCTCGCCACCAGGCAAATGGACAGGATGCGCGCGACGTTGCCGAGCACGGCAAGCGGCACGGAGCAGAGGAAAAGCAGCCCGCGTTTCGCCCACGTGCGCTGCGTGAAATTCGCGTAGGCCGCCGTGAGCGCCATCAGCGCGAAGAGCGAACGGAGTCCGCTGCAGGGCTCGGCCACGTCCACGGCGAACGGGTGCGCGCCGTGCGACACCACGGCCGTGCCCTCGCGCACCGCGTCCACGCCGAAAAGGCGCAACACGCCCAACGCGGCGCCGCTCGCGACGTAGCGCAGATGGATGGTGGCGAAATCGAGGAACGTGGAAAGCGGCACCAGGAACAGCAGATACGCCGCCGGAAAAAGCACGAGCCGCGCGAAGCGCCAGCCGAGAAACGTCCAGGGCAGGGTCACGCACAGCCCCGCGAACGCCACCAGCTCCAGACGGAGCTGCACGCCGCGCACGCCCAGAAGCCCGCACGCGACGAGCGGCGCGGAAAGCGCGAGCCCGGCCCACGAAAAACGGGCTTCGGCGAACGCGGCCTTGAGCGCGTCCCGCTCGCACCACAGCGCGTAGAGGGACACGACGGGCACCAGCCACGCGAAGCTCATGTCCTCTTCGGGAGAATGGAGATACAAATCCGCCGCCCGGCGGAACGTGCCGGCGTAGGCGACGAAGAACGCGAGCAACGACGCGCCGAACGCCAGAACCGGCGTTGCTGACGACTTGCGCATCAAGCCCTCGAACCTCCTCAACGACGGCCCGTGAGCGCGTCGATGTCGTGCGCGGAACCGAACACGATCAGACGGTCGTCCGCGCGGATCACGTCGTTCGGGCCCGGCACCACGATGGCGCGGGGCTTCTTGGGGTTTTCGTCCAGGCGGCGCACGCAAATCACGGTGACCCCGTATTTCTTGCGGACGTCGGCCTGGGCGAGCGACTTGCCGCTGCACACTTCGGGCGCGTCGATTTCCGCCAGGGAAACGCCCTCGGAAAGTTCCAGCAGGTCGAGCGCGCCGTAGTTCGAGACGGCTTTCGCGAGGCGCTTGGCGGAATCGCGGTCCGGAAACACGATCTGGTCGGCGCCGAGTTTCTTGAGGATGCGGCCGTGGAGTTCGCTCGACGCCTTCGCGATCACCACTGGCACCTCGAGTTCCTTGCAGTTCGCCGTGGCGAGCGTGGACGCTTCGATGTTGGAACCGATGGCCACCACCGCGACGTCGCACTCCTTGACGCCCGCCTCCTCCAGCGCGCGCGCGTTCGTGGCGTCCCCCTGCACGGCGAACGACACGGAGCCGGAAAGCGCCTGCACGAGCGATCCGTTGCGGTCGATCACGACCACCTCTTCGCCGGCTTCCGCCAGCGCCGTGGCGAGCGACGATCCGAAACGGCCCGCTCCCAATATCGCGATGCGCTTCATCAGGCCTTGTACTCGTAGGTCTTTTCCACCGTTTCCCACGGGGTGGAGGTGAAGAATCCCGCGATCGCCGCGTCGTACGCGGCCGTGTGCGCGAAGGCCTTCTTCATGAGCTTGAAGCGCGTGTCGAGGCCGAGCGTGCCGCCGTGGTCGGCGAGCTCGTTCGCGAGGTTGCCGTAGTCGAGCGGATCGGTTACGGACGCGACGCGCAGGTAGTTCTTCGCGGAGGCGCGCACCATGCACGGACCGCCGATGTCGATGTTCGTGCGGGCCATTTCGGGCGTGACGCCCGGCTTGGCGACCGTTTCCTTGAACGGGTAGAGGTTCACCACCACCATGTCGATCGGCTGCGCCGAAAGGCGTTTGAGATCCGCCTGGTGGGCGGCGTTGTACTTCTCGGACAGAAGCCCGAGGTAGATCTTGAAATCGAGCGTCTTCACGAGTCCGCCCTGCATTTCGGGCTGGCCGGTGTAGTCGGAAACCGCCACCAGCACGTCCTGCGCGGCGTCGCCGAGGATTTCCTTCACCTTCGAATACGTGCCGCCGGTGGAGTAGATCTTCACGCCCGGACAGGCCTTCACGAGCGCCGGCACGAACGTCTCAAGGCCCGTCTTGTCGCTCACGCTCATGAGCACGTGCTTGACGGCCACGCGGTTGTCGATGTCTTTGACGATGTTCAGCATTTCCTTTTCTCCTTGCTTCGGATTTCCAAACTCGTTTCCCGCGCGCTGCGCGCCCGGCCGCCGCTTTCAGCCCTCGGCCTTCCTCGGCGGCACTTTGAAGTCCTCCGGCTTGAAATAGTGCGTCTGGTGCGAATCGGCCGCGACGTTCGCGGCGAGCACGGCCACGGCGCTCTCGTAGGCGAGTTCGCACGGGCAGTTCAGCGGCACGCCGTGGCGGCAGGCGGCGAAGAAGTTCTCGAGGTGCGGCATGTGCGCGGGCTTGTTCATTTCCACGGCGAGGGGATTGCCCGTCGCCTGCGCTGAAATGCGCGTGTCCACCGCGATGTCCTTCGTCACTTCCTTCTTGATCTGGTCGCCCTCCGTCGGCAGGATGTACCCCTTGTCGATGAACGCCTGCCACTCCTGGTCGGTGTAGCCGCCGCCGCGGATCTCGCGCTGGACGGCGTTGCCGCGCGCGGAAATCTCGGCGATCGTGAGCGCGGCCTTCTCGCCCATGAACTGCTCGTAGAAGCCGCCGCGCGCGTTGGAGGAAATCACCTGGTACACGGCCTCGTTCTTCGTGCCGTCCGGCATCTGGAATTCGTAGATGCAGTACACGCGGTCGTACGTCTGGCGGCGGGGCGTGAACGCGTCCCGCCCGCCGATCGCGGTGACGCTCGACGGCGGCACGCCCCAGCACCAGAAGAAGAGGTCGATCTGGTGGGAACCGAGGTCCACCATCGATCCGCCGCCGTACTTGTGGAACCAGCGCCAGTTGAGGTACTGCTCGGGGTTTTCGTAGCCGTACTTCGTGAGCAGTTCCTGCTTCGGCGGCTTCTTCACGTGGAAAAACGGCGCGAGCGTGCGGTTCCACTGCGCGTAGGCCGTGGTGACGCGCCCGAGCATCTCTGGCACCACGTGCTCGAAGCAGTGGCGGTAGCGCGGGTTGGAACGGCGCTGGTGGCCGATCTGCAGCAGCTTGCCCGTCTCCTTCTGCACGCGGCACATCTCCGCCGCCTGCTCCAGCCGGTTGGACATCTCCTTCTCGCAGTAGACGTGCTTGCCCGCGCGGAGGCACGCGCACGTGTGTTCGCAGTGCATCCAGTCGGGCGTGGCCACCACCACGGCGTCGACGTTCTTGTCCTCCTTCGCCAGCATCTCGCGGTAGTCTTCGTAGACGTTCACGTCCATGCCGTAGCCCTTGAAGAACGCCTTCGCCTGCTGGCACTGGAACTTCCAGATGTCGCACACGGCCCGCACGCGCACGCCCGGTATGCGCGCAATGGACGCGGAAAGGACGCGTCCTTCCGCGCCCCAGCCGATCATCGCCACGTTGATCGTGTCGTCGTCGGGGCCGATCGGACGCTTGTCCTCCGGCAACGCCGCCTTGTCGTCGCCCAAAATGGCGAAATGCGGCAGAAAGCTCGCCGCCAACGCCGCCCCTTTCAGGAAATCCCGTCTGTTCGCGCTCAAATCCATCGTGTTTCTCTTCACATTCTCGTATACCGCGGGCCTTCTCCGCCTTGTGGAAAAAGCCACTCAATATTACCATAAGGACACTTGATTTTGCAAGTCTTGCAATGCAGGCAATTCGAGAAATCCGCCTGCATCCCCCCGTCCGCCGTTTCCGGCGTCCGGTACACTTCCGCCGGACAGAACCGCGTGCACGGCGCGCCGAACTTCTCCCGGCAGACGGCGCACGCCGCGGGATCCGCGATCCGCAGGTGGCACGGCTGGTCTTCGTCGTGCCGGGTGCCGCTCAGGAACACGTCCGTGAGCCGGTCCGGTCCGACCGGTTCCGGCCATGGCGCGCGGCGCTTCGCCGCCGCGCCGAGTTCGGCCAGCGCCGCGCGGTCCTCCTCGGCGGAGCCCACGCGCCACCACGGGAACGCGCCGCGCGTCATCCACGCGAAGCCCGCCATCGCCACGCCCGCGGGCACGCCGTACTGGAATCCCGCGCGCACGTTCCGCACGCGCTTGAGTTCGCGCCAGCCGCGCGTGCGCTTGAGCCGTTCGAAATAGCGCTCGCCGGGGTCTTCGCCCGGACCGCACGCGAGAATCGCCTCGGCGGCGCACACGCCGCTCGCGAACGCCATGTGCACGCCCTTGATGCGCAGCGTGTCCACGAGCCCCGCGCCGTCGCCCACGATCAGCACGCCTGGCGCGTACGGCTTCGGCACGGCGTAGTAGCCGCCTTCGGGAATCAGCTTGGCGCCGTAGGCGACCGTTTTGCCGCCGCGCACGTGGTCCTGCACCGCCTTCGACCCCTTGAACGCGCGGAAAAGCTCGAACGGGTCGTCCGCCGGATTGCGGTAGTCGAGCGCGTACGCGTAGCCAACCATCGCCTGCACGTCGGAAACGTGGTACACGAAACCGCCGCCGTAGGTCGCCAGATCCGCTGGCCAGCCGAACGTGTGCATCACTTCGCCGCCGCGGCCGTCCGGCTTGGGCAGTTCGACCAGTTCCTTGATCGCCAGCGCGTACGTCTGCGGCTTCGCGCCCTGCAGTCCCTTGGCGGCGATCAGCTTGTCCGTGAGGATGCCCGCGCCGCCTTCGGCCAACACCACTGCGCGCGCGCGGATTTCCTCGGGGGGAAGGTGGTTGGACTTCGGCCGGCCCGCCTTGTCCACGCCCTTCGCGCCCGTCCGCGCGCCGACGACGCGCCCGTTTTCCTCCACGAGTTCCGTGACGGCGTAACCCGTCATCACCGCGGCGCCTTCCTTTTCGGCGATCTGCGCGAGGTACGCCGCGATCTTTGAAAGCGAACCCACGGGATACCCCTTGCTGCTCATCATCGGCGGCACCCAGGGAATCTTCGCGGAAAAGCCGGACGAGAGGATTGCGCGGAAACTCTCGCGCGTCACGCGCGCTTCCACGGGCAGCTTTGCGATTTCCTCGGGCGTGAGCAGATCGCCCAGGTCGCCGTCGTCCACGATCGCGCCGGAAAGCACGTGGCTGCCGGGATTCCGCCCCTTGTCCAGCACCAGCACGCGCACGGCCTTGCTTTTGCGGCGCAGCGCGATCGCAGTCGCGAGCCCAGCGGGACCAGCCCCCACCACCAGCACGTCCGTCTCGATCATGGCTCGAACCGCCCTTTCCGCTGAAACGTTTCTTTGCTTTCCATGGCGGAAGAGTATACCAAAAAAAGGCGGCGCGCGGAACGTGGTTCAACCACGCCCCGCGCGCACGTTCCGGTCGGCGGCCTCGAACCGCCCCCGCGAACGCGTCAGAACGCGCTGGCCGCTTCCTGGACGCGGCTGTTGCGCCGCTCCACCGCCTGGCGGTAGGCCTCGTCGCGCAGCTCGCGGTACTCGTCGCGCGCCAGACGCGCCGCCGCGTCGTCCCACGCCGCGATCACCGTCTCGTAGTCGTCCGAAGCGCCGACAAGGCAGATCGACACGCCTCTGTCCGGCCCCACGTCGAACACGTAGTACGGCAGCGTGAAGCTCGCCAAACGCGCCCACGTGCGATAGCGCTTCTCCAGCGCCTCCACGAGGTAGTGCCTGCGGCCGAACGTGCCGCCGTCCACGGCCTCCTTGGCGCACGCGCACACCTTCACGAGCTTGTGCGTCTTGGGCGTCACGTAGGCGTAGTAGTCGTCGAAACCGGCGAGCTTCTTCGCGGGCGTGAACTTCACGGCCTTGAGCGCGGGTTCGCCGGGCACGTCTTCGGCCTTGTCCGCGCCGGGAACCGCTTCGCCGAATTTGAGCCCGAGGAACGCATCCGTCGCCACGGCGGGCGCCGCCGGCCGCGCGGCTTCCGCCGCGTCGCCTTTTTTCGCGTCGTCTTTCTCCGCGTCGGCGGGCTTTCCGCCCTTGTCGCCTTCTTTCGCCGCGGGCTTGTCGCCTTCGAACGTAGTCTCGGTGTACGTGCTCGTCTCGTGGCCGATCACGTTGCCCGCTTCGTCCTTGAATTCTTTCGTTTCCGTGCGCGTTCGGGTCACGGAACCGTCGGCGTTGGAGACCACCGTCTCCTTGCACGACGTCGTCGGCGCGGGCGCGTTCTTCGCCTCCTGCGCCGCATTCACGTCGCCGCAACCGGCCAAACCCGCCAGCGCCGCGACCATTCCGCATTTGATTGCATCGTTCATGTTGTG
>JAKSOX010000051.1 GCA_024405335.1 Kiritimatiellia bacterium | reverse complement strand
TATACTTCCAACCCAAAGGGGAATCGCAAATGAACGCAAAGACAATTTTGGAATCCGCGCTTTTGGCGGCGATCGTCGCGGGGTGCGCGCAGGCGCCGTCCGCCAAGGCGCCGGCGGTGAAGTACGGCGTGTGCGGGTCGCTGGAAATCGCGGCGCAGCTCAAAGAGGAAGGGTGGGACTATTTCGAGGGCCGCGTGTCCGAAATCCTCCATCCCGAACTTTCCGACGCCGAATGGCGTCCCCACGCCGAAAAGGCGAAACGGTGTCCGCTGCCGATCCGCTGCCTGAACTGCTTCCTGCCCGGGACGGAGCGTCTCGTGGGGCCGAATCCGACGCACGACAGCGCGCTCGCGTGGGGCGTGACGGCATGCCGCCGCGCGGACGAACTCGGCATTCCCTACATCGTGTTCGGTTCGGGCGGCGCCCGGCGCGTGCCGGACGGTTTTTCGTTCGCCGAAGCGCACGGGCAGTTCGTGGACTTCTGCCGCAAACTCGCCAAACGCATCGAGGGCATGAAGGTGACGCTCGTGCTGGAGCCGCTGAACAAAAAGGAGACGAATTTCCTCAACGGCGTGGCCGAAGGCGTCCAGCTCGTGGACGAAATCGGTTCGCCGCGGATCCGGCTGCTCGCCGACTGCTACCACATGATGATGGACGGCGAAAGCGCGGAGTCCACGTGGCTCGCGGGCGCGCGGATCAAGCACGTGCACGTCGCGGAAAACCGTTCGCGCATGGAGCCGAAGACGGAGGCCGATTTCCGTCCGCATTTCGCGGCGCTCCGCCAGATCGGCTACGCGGGCGGCATTTCGTGCGAGTGCGGTTTTTCCAACGAACCCGACGCGCGCAAAAACACGCTGAAGCGCCTTCGCGCCTGGATGGGGGAGTGAGGACGGCATGAAATTCTGGACCGTGTTTTGTTTTTCCGCGGCGGCGGCCGCCGCTTCTGGCGCCGCGTCCGCTCCCGAAGCGAAGTATCTCGACGCGGTCGAGGCGCAGTTCGCGCGCGTCCGGGCGACGATCCCGGAAATCTCCCGCGCGGCGGAAGCGGTGCGGGAGCGCGTGGACTCGCATCCGGGGGCGCTCATCGACATGCCCTGCGATTTGGGCTTCGGCTTCCGCGAGGAGATGATCGCCCGCGCTGGCGGACTCGCGCAGTTTTGCGGGGGCCATTCGGAGCACAGCACCGTGCTCGTGCCCGTCCGCAGCTGGGAGGACTTGGGAGAACGCGGAAAGAAGGAGATCCGGACCTGGTGTGGAGAGGGGTGTCTGGTGGTCGTGATCGGTTCGGCCGCGGGCCGTCCCGAAGACCTGCCGGCGAGCTTTTTCCTGGACAACGGCGCGCCGGACGGCTCGTCCGCCCACGGCACGAAGAACGTGCTGGTGAACGCGCTGCTGGGGTGGATGTTCTGCTGCGAATACGCCGCCGCGCACTCGCGCACCGGCAAGTTCCCGGCCGTTTTGAAGAGCATCGGCTCGCGGGATTTTCCGATCGTCAACAGTCATGCCGGCTCGTCCGACGGCTTGACGCGCTACTTCCCGTGTCCGGAGAAAATCCCCGCCGGCGAACTGGCGACGACCTACTGGAACCAGGCGATGCTGCGCTTCCGCCAGTTGCGCGAACCGCACGTGCAGGACGGCATCCAGGCGGCGGCGGACGCGGCGGCGGCCGCGCTGGAGCAGGGGCGGCGCGTGGGCGTCGCCGGGCTCGGGCATCTGATTCTCGAAGAGCCCAAGCACGGGCTCAAGTCCCCGATGCTGGGACTGCGTGTCGTTTCCATGGCCGAGGAGACGCTCATGGACGCGTTGGGCCCGGACGATCTGCTGGTGTGGATTTCCTATTTCGGCCTTTCGACGCGGCATTTCGACTACACGGGCCCCATCCGGCGCGCGCGCGTCAAGTTGGCGCCGTCCTATTCGCTGCCGGTTCCGTTCGAGAACGTGCCGAAGGGCGAGGCGTTCGTGGAGCAGGCATGGCGCGTTCCGGACGCCGAAGTGGCCATTCCCGTGGCGCCGGGCTTCATGGGCAGCCAGAGCGAGATCGACCGCGTGGTGATCCTGCGTTCGCTGGACGAGGAGGTCGCGGCGCGGCTGGCGTCGAAGGGTCTGAAGATCGCGCCGTGCGCGCCCTACGATCCCTGTGCGTACTACGACTACGCGATGACGCATCCGCGGGAGGTGCCGGTGATCGGTCCCGCGCGGAAGGGGCATCCCGATCCGGCGCCCGGCGCGCACCTCCGCACGTGCGGGAGCGGCGACCAGCAGCTCTTCTGCGACGACGGTTTCCACTGGGGCGCGATGAAGCAGGACGGGACGGTGACCGTGCCGGCGGAATACGACCAGCTGGACGGCTGGCGCGGCGGCGAACTGCTGGTCGCGTACAAGGGCGGCAAGTACGGCGTCGTCGACTGGAACGGCCGCACGGTCGTTCCGTTCGAATGGGATTTGATCGGCGGCGGCCGCGGGTGGTGCACCGTGGCGAAGAACGGCCGGTACGGCGTCATGGACATGAACACCGGCGCGTTGCTGACGCCATGCCGCTACGACTGGCCGGCGAAGGCGATGGGCCAGGACCTCGTGAGCGCGAACGTGGCGGGACGAGAAGGGCTCTTCACGACGGGCGGGCGGCAGCTCGTCGCGCCGACGTGGGACGCGGTGGACGGCGTCCGCGGCGTGGAGTGCCTGGTTCGCCGGAACGGCCGGCACCGGCTAGTGACGACGGACGGGTCCGCGCCGAAGGTCGCGGGCGAGCACGACGAGATCGCATTCCTCCCCGACGGCGGCTACCGGATTCTCGACGACCGGCGCCACGGGATTTTGGCGGCGGACGGATCCGTGCGCATTCCGCAGGCCTACGACCGTCTCGCGCACGAGAAGGACAAGGGCGGGGTGGTCCGCACGCTGGCCCGCCGCGACGGCGCGTGGTTTCTCTTCGAGGCGAAGGAGCCGGGCGTCGGCGAACTGCGGCCAGTTCCGTTCCCGTTCGCGGCGGAATACGTGGCCTTTTCGGGGCGTCCGGGAATCTACCGGGTGGCGAAGGACATGCGGTGGGGACTGGTCGACGCTCAGGGGAAAGTGCTGGCGCCGTTGGAGTACAGCTACGTCCATCCGAGCCGGTGGTCCGGCTTCCGCGCGGCGAAGGGCGGCACCTGGAGCCTGACGGCGCGCGAACTGCCGACGCTGGCGGGAGCGTCCTGGGGAACGCTTACGGAGAAGGGGCTCGAGCAGGGGGCGTTCAAGCCCGATCCGCGCGAATTCCCGCTCATTCCGTGACGGACGGACTTCGCGCCGCCGCGAAAGCGGAAAACGTGGTATAATTGGGAACGTGAAAGGGGATTGCAGAATGAACGAGGTGAACAGACGTGATTTCATCAAGTTGGGCGCGGGCGCGGCTTCGGCCGCGATGGCGGGGTGCGCCACTGGCGGCATCGCCGACGCGGCGGCGAGCGGCAAGGCGCCGTCGTTGAACGTGATCGGCGCGAACGACCGCGTGCGGGTGGCGTGCGTGGGGTATTCGGACCGGTTCCGCGGTTCGCTGCTGCCGTGTTTCAAACACCACTGGAAGGAACTCAATTTCGACATGGTCGCCGTGGCGGACCTCTGGAAGAAGCGTCTGGTGGAGCACGCGAAGCCGGAGCTCGAAAAGGAACTCGGCCACGCGGTGGCGACGTACCGCAGCGACGTGGAACTCTACGAAAAGGCGAAGGACGTGGACGCCGTGATCATCTCCACGGCGGACTTCCAGCACGCGCAACACGCCGCCCACGCGGTGAACGCGGGCCGCGACGCGTACTGCGAGAAGCCGCTCGCCGAGGACATGTACTCCGCGAACATGCTGCTGGACGCCGTGAACGCGAAGCGCGACGCCGGCTTCGCGCCAGGCGCCGTGCTGCAGATCGGTTCGCAGCGCCGTTCCGGTTTGAGCTACATGGCGGCGAAGGACTACGTCAACTCCGGCGCGTTCGGCGACGTTTCCTACGTGGACCTGCGCTGGAACGTGAACCAGCCGCGGCGGTGGCGGCGTCCCGAGGAGCTCGTGAAGTCCCTCAAGGAAGCGGACGTGGACTGGAACGCATGGCTTCTCGACCGCGATCCCGCGACGTACGCGTTCGATCCGCGCAAGTACCTCGAGTTCCGCCTGTTCTGGCCGTTTTCGTCCGGCACGCCGGGCCAGTGGATGTGCCACCAGATCGACACGGTGGCGTGGTTCACGGGCCACAAGCACCCCACGAGCGCGATGTCCTCGGGCGGGCTCTACCAGTGGGTGGACGGGCGCCAGAGCTTCGACACGTTCACCACGGTGCTCGAATACGGCCAGAGCGGCGTGAAGGGCAAGGGCTTCCAGTGCGTGTTCCAGAGCCACCAGCACAACTGCGGCGGCGGCGGACACCCGAACGGCGAGAGTCCCGTGGAGAAGTACTACGGGCCGAACGGCTGCGTGGACATGGGCCGGAGCATGGTCACGAACGAAGGCGTCGAGGGCGGCAAGTGGGAGGAGAAGCCGCTGCCCGCCCCGAAGCAGCGCGTGGTGACTTCCGCGAACACCGGCGGCGATTCGCTCACTTCCGCGCACGTGCGCAACTGGATGGAATGCGTGCGCGCCCGCAAGAACCCGAACGCGCCGATCGAGGCGGGCTACAGCCACGCCATCGCGCTGATCATGGCCAACGCCTCCGCGCGCACGGGCATGAAGGCGACGTTCGACGACGCGAAGCGCGAAGTGATGGTGGGCGGCAAACCGTTCCTCGGCTACGTCCGGCGGGCGTAGGGAATCGTGGGCCGGGCGTTGAAAGCGGGCGTCGGCAAGGCGGCGGAACGTTCCTGCGTGGACGGCACCGTCACGAACGTCGTCTACCGCAACGACGAAACCGGCTACTCCGTGCTGCGCGTCGGCTCTTCGCGCGACGGCGAGTTCCACTTGCGGGCGCCGGAAGTCGTGGTGGTGGGGACCTGCGGCGCGGTGTGGGAAGGCGAAGAGCTCCACGCCGAGGGCGAGTGGGTCACGGACAAGACGCACGGGCGCCAGTTCAAGGCGTCGTCGATCGCGTGCGTGACGCCGCGGTCCGAAACGGGCATCGAGCGCTATCTCGCCTCCGGACTCATCAAGGGAATCGGGCCGGAATACGCCAAGCGGATCGTCGCGAAGTTCGGCGCGCAGACGCTGGAAATCCTGGACCATTTTTCCGCGCGGCTCAAGGAAGTGCCGGGCATCGGTCCGACGCGCATCGCCAAGATCAAGAAAAGCTGGGAAGCGGAACGCGGCACGCGCGAGGTGATGATTTTCACGCAGGGATACGGCATCTCCGTTTCGAAGACGGTGAAGATATGGAAGACGTACGGCGCCGATTCCATCGCCGTGATCAAGGCGGACCCCTACCGGCTGTGCCGCGACATCTGGGGCATCGGCTTTTCCACGGCGGACAAGATCGCCACCTCGGTGGGGATGCCCAAGGACGCGCCGCAGCGCTGCCGCGCCGCCGTGGTGCACGTGCTGCAGACGGAAGCGGAGGACGGCGGGCACTGCTGGACCTCCGAAGCGGAGCTGCTGCTGAAGGCGCAGGAACTCGTGTCCGTGGACGTCGAAAAGCTCGCCGAAGCCCTCAAGGCCGAAGCGGAGACGGGGCGCGTCGTGCTCGAGCCGGACGGCGAGGGTTCGCACCGCGCGTACCTCCGGGACCTCTGGCTCGCGGAAAAGCGCGTGGCGAACAAACTCAAGGCGCTGGCGGCGGCGCCGCGCGCGTTCGAGCCGATCGACGCGGCGCGCGCGATCGACTGGTGGGAGAAGAAGACGGGGTTCCGTCTGGCGCCGGCGCAGGCGCGCGCGGTGAAGATGGCGCTCGAAAGCAAACTCGCCATCGTCACGGGCGGTCCCGGCGTGGGCAAGACCACGATCATCCGCGCGGTGATCGACGTGTACGGCGCGCGCAAGGACAAGCAGGGCCAAAGCCGCATCCGGGTGCGGCTGGCGGCGCCCACGGGACGCGCGGCGAAGCGGATGAGCGAATCGACGGGCGCGCCCGCCCAGACGATCCACCGCCTGCTCAAATACAACCCCCAGACGCGCGAATTCACGTACAACGCCGAAAACCCGCTCGAAGGGGACGTGTTCGTGTTCGACGAAACGAGCATGGTGGACGTGCGGCTCATGGCGACGACGCTGGCGGCGCTGCCGCCGCACGCCGTGGCGATTCTGGTGGGCGACACGGACCAGCTGCCCAGCGTGGGGCCGGGCAACGTGCTGAACGACCTGATCAACTCGAACGCGATTCCGTGCGCGCGGCTCACGGACATCTTCCGCCAGGACAATTCCGGGCTCATCGTGCGCAACGCGCACCACGTGAACAACGGCGAAGCGTTCGAGCTGCCCGCGCAGGGCGCGGCGAGCGATTTCTACTTCATCGCGCAGAACGACCCCGAACGCGCGCTCGGGTTCGCGCTCGACTTCATGACGGACCGCATTCCGCGCAAGTTCCGCATGGATCCGAAGGAGGACGTGCAGGTGCTCACGCCGATGCGGCGGAACGCGCTGGGCGCCGAGAACCTGAACGCGGCCCTGCAACGCCGGCTCAACCCAGACGGATCCGCGGTGCAACGCGGCGGCACGCTTTTCCGCGTGGGCGACCGCGTGATGCAGTTGCGGAACAACTACGACAAGGACGTCTACAACGGCGACGTGGGCTTCGTGCTGGACGCGAAACCGGCGGAACGCGAACTGGTGGTGTCGTTCGACGGCCGTCCCGTCGAATACGGCAGCGGCGATTTGGACGAACTCCAGCTCGCGTACGCCACCACGATCCACAAGTCGCAGGGCAGCGAATATCCCGCCGTGATCGTGTTGCTGCACAACCAGCACTACATGATGCTGCAGCGCAATCTGCTGTACACGGCGATCACGCGCGGGCGCAAGCTCGTGTTGGTGATCGGCTCGGCGTGGGCGGTCAACAAGGCCGTTGAAACGAACACCGTGCGTGCCCGCCGCACCACGCTCGCCGAGCGTCTCGCGGCCGATTCCGACCGTTGACGGCTGGGCGTTCGACTGGGCGACGCCGGTCGTGTCGCCGCCCGCTCCGCTTTGCCTTTGCTTCAGCTTTCCCGTCGTCCGCCGCGCAGGCGGGTCGCGCCGGGCGGCGGAATGCGGCGCGGCTGGAATCCGCGCCCCACCGCGCGAGGGGCCGTGGCGGTGGCAAGGAAGGAATAAGGACTGTTGAGACGGGCGGCGGCACTTCGAATGACCGCGAGCGGCGTTGAAGCGGTGGTTGCGATTTGATATAATGGCCGCATGAAGAGAACAGTTTTTTGTTTTGCGGCCGTCCTTGCGGCGTGGTGCCTCCGAGGCGGCGATTCGGGCGCGTTCATCCCGGAAAGCTGGAAAATGCGCGCGTTCTGCGTGGACGCGCCCATGCCCGAGGAGGTGTCGCGTTTCTGCGGATTCGTCACCAATACGTTGGCTCCCGCCGGCGTCAACACGCTCGTCTTGAGCGTGCACTACCGCTACCGCTTCGAAAAGCACAAGATGTGCACCGGCCGGAACGAGCTCACGCGCGAAGACGCGCATCGGATAAAGTCCGCCTGCGACGCCGCCGGCGTGAAGCTCGTGCCCAAGATGAATCTTTTGGGTCATCAGGAGACGGCCTGGACGCAGGGGCTCTTCACGGGTTATCCCGAGTTGGAGGAATTCCGTCCCGACGGGTCCCGCCGCTTCGACTATTCCCACAGCATCTGTCCGAGCCACCCGAACGCGCAGCGGATCGTGTTCGATTTGATGGACGAAGTGGTGGACGCCTTCGGCGCGGACACGATGCACTGCGGTTGCGACGAGGTGTTCGAAATCGGCCAATGCCACCGCTGCCGCGGAAAGTCGCCAGCCAAGCTCTACGCGGACTGGGTGAACGGCCTCGCGCGGCACCTGAAGTCGAAGTGCGTGCGCACGATGATCTGGAGCGACCGTCTGATCAACGCCGCCGAGAACGGCTACGGCGTGTGGGAGGCGAGCGACAACGGCACCGACAAGGCGCTGCCGCTCATGGACAAGGACATCCTGTGCTGCGACTGGCACTACACGGTATGCACGAACGGGTATCCTTCGGTGGACGCGTTCGCCAAGGCCGGCATGGACATGGCGGTGTGCGTGTGGCATCAGGAGGACGGCACGCGGGCGTTCGTCGATTACGCGAAAGCGCACGACAAGGGGCACGTGAAGGGCGTGGTGTTCACCACGTGGATGGTGGCGCGGCACGTGATGGACGCCCTGGAAGGGCGCGACGTGCCGGAGCGCGGCTCCGTGTCCGGGCTGAAAGCGGCGCTTTCCCGCAACTTCCGGCAGGTGTTTCCGCGCGCGCGTTGCGACTGGCGCGTCTACTCCGGGAACGAACTGCCGCTCGAAGGCGCCTGTCCCGGCGGCGCGACGCGCTACGACCGTCTGCCGGAGGAAGGCATCGACCATGTCCCGGCGGACGTACGGCAGCTTTCGACGCACACGGCGGGCATGTGCTTCCGCTTCAAGACGGATTCGGACCGCCTCCGCATCTGGTGGAAGCCGCGCCATCCCGGCATGGACATGTGGCACATGCCGTCCACCGGCGCGAGCGGCGTCGACGTGTACCAGTGGTCAGCGGCGCGCGGCTGGCAGTTCGTGGCGCCGCCGTGGCCGGCGCCGCCGAAGCCGGAAGGCGCGGCGTACGCGTGGACGATCGAGCCGAACGCGCCGACGATGGTGTACCTGCCGCTGTACAACGGCGTGGACGACATTACGTTCGGCGTCAGGCCGGGCGCGGACGTGACGCCGCTGCCGCCGCGCGCGAGCGGCGTGGCGAAGCCCGTGGTGTTCTACGGCACCTCCACCACGCAGGGCGGCTGCGTATCGCGTCCCGGATCGTGCTGGACGGCGGTCGCGACGCGCCTGGCCGACGTGCCGTGCGTGAACCTCGGTTTTTCGGGAGCCGGCCGGATGGAGGACGTGATGCTCGACCGCGTCGCCGCGCTGGACGCATCCGCCTACGTGCTCGACACGATCGGCAACATGCCGCCGGCGCTCATCGACGCGCGCTACGAGAAGTTCGTGCGCGGGCTTCGGGAGAAACGGCCCGAGACGCCCATCGTGCTCACGGCGAACGGTTGGCTGTTCAGGGACGACCCGCGCGAAAGGGCGCGGCGGATCAAGGCGATCTACGCCAAGCTCAAGACCGAAGATCCCGCGAAGTGGAGGAATCTGCATTTCGTCGGCGACTACGGCGCCGACGTCGCGCCCGACGCGGAAGGCACGATGGACGGCGTCCATCTCAACGATCTCGGGTCCGCGCGTTTCGGCAAGATAGTGGGCGAGAAGCTGAAAGCCGTGCTCGCGAAATGAAACGTGGCCGCCGGTCGATCTCCGCGCTTTGACATTACGGCGCGATTTCGCTATACTTCACACATCTTTTCTTGGAGGTTTTATGGCTGACGAACTGCAGAGCTTGCTTGAGAAAATCAACCGCGACGGCGTCGAGAAGGCGAACGCCGAGGCCGCGAAGATCATCGCCAAGGCGAAGGAAGCCGCGGCGGCGACCGTGAAGAAGGCCGGCGAAGAGTCCGCCGCGCTGAAGGCGGCCGCGCAACTGGAGGCGGACGCGTTCGCTGCGCGCGCGCGGGAAACGGTTTCCCAGGCGGCCCGCGACGTGCTGCGCGAGGTCGAGGCCGGCGTGACGAAACGGCTCGAGGCGCTGCTCGTCAAGGACGTGGACGCGGCGTTGTCCGATCCCGCGGTGGCGGGGCGGTTGGCGGCGGACGCGGTGGCGGCGCTGGCCGCCGGTTCCGAAGCAGAAGTGGCGGCGAACGCCAAGCTCGCGGCGGCGCTCAAGGCGCAACTCGCGGCGACCGGAAACGTGCAGGTAGTGCTCGACGAGGCGCTGGCCACCGGCTTTTCCATCCGGGTGGACGGCGGTCGCGTGGAACACGATTTCACCGGCGCCACGGTGGCGGCGGCGCTGGCGAAGCGCCTCCGGCCGGATCTGGCCAAACTCGTTCAGGGGTGAACGCCGGGAATCCGCCATGAGCGTCGATTACGTAGTCGCGAGTTTGCAGCCGCTGTCGTTCGACGGCCCCGCGCCGTACACGCTTGAGCAGTTCGTCGAGCAGACGGGACCGATCGAACTGCCGCCGCGCTGGACGGATCTCGAGACGCAGCTCAGAAACGCGATTGCCGCCGCGCGCGGCGGCGAAAAGTGGAAGCGCCCCGCCGCCGGCTGCGACCTTTATTGGCAGAACCGCGTCGCGGCGGCCTTCGCCGAAAAGGATCCGCTGAAGCGCGAAACGCTGGTGGACCGCGTGTTCTGGGACGCCGCCGGCGAACTGACGCCCGTGGCGTCGCCGCTTTCCGCGGGTGCGCTCCAGACGTACTATTTGCGGCTCAAGATCGCGCTCAAGCGCAACCGCGCGTCCGCCGCCGCGGGCAACGCCGCGTTCGACCGGCTCACGGCGGCGACGAAACAAGTGCTTTGATTTTCCATTTCGGAAGGACCTGAAAGATGACGACTAAAGGCAAAATCTCGGCCGTGAACGGCAACATGATCACGGTCGCGTTCGAGGGCGCCGTGGCGCAGAACGAAGTGGGCTACGCCGTGCTGGGCGACAAGCGGCTGATGGCGGAAATCGTGCGCGTGCGCGGCACGCGCTGCGACATGCAGGTGTTCGACGCCACCACCGACCTCGCGGTGGGCGACGTGGTGGAGTTTTCGGGCGAACTGCTGGCGGCGGAACTCGGGCCGGGCATGCTCGCGCAGGTGTACGACGGCCTGCAGAACCCCCTCGCGGAACTCGCCAAGGAAGCCGGAAAGGTTTCCGAAAGCGCGTCGTTTTTCCTGCAGCGCGGCATGTACCTGCCCGGTTTGCCGCGCGACAGGAAGTGGGACTGGCACCCCGTGGCGAAGCCGGGCGACCGCGTGTCCGCCGGCGAGGCGCTCGGCTGGGTCACCGAAGGCATCTTCGACAACAAGAAGATGCCCGGACACAAGA
>JAKSOX010000050.1 GCA_024405335.1 Kiritimatiellia bacterium | reverse complement strand
CGGAATCGTCATCACGCCGTTGATGTCGAAGTCGCCTTCGATGTTGTGTTTGATTTCGGAACGGTACACGACGCCGAACGAAAGCTTTTTCGTGATTTTGAAGTCCGTGCCGAAATCGTACCCGATGGAATAGTCGTCGCCCTCGAGCTCGCTTTCCAACGACGTCCCCGGCGTGCCGAAATACGGGCGCTTCTTGTTGTCGAAATAGATGTAGCTCAGTTTGAGCCCGCCGCCGACGGACCACCAGTCCGTGACCTTCCACGCCAAATTGGGATTGAGCGAATATTGGATGAGCGTCGTTTCCGTGGTGTCGCCCGCCAACGCCCAGTAATTTCCGTACTTGGTGCCCAAGCCGGCCTCGCTGTATCCGCCCAAACCGAACGCCAAATCGAACGGCAACGGAACGACGACGTAGAACGTGGGGTCGCAAAACCAGCTGGGGTTCATCTTCGTTTGGGGAACGCCATCGACCTTCACGTCGCAAAACGGATTGATCATCGTGGCGCCAACCATGACAGACACATTCGTCAATTCCGTCATGTTCGCCGGATTGTAGTACACGGCGGACGCATCCCGCGTGGCGCCAACCAGCGCTCCGCCCAACGCGCTGCCGCGGGACGACGCCTCGTAAATGCCGAATCCAGCGGCAAAAACGCCATGCGCCGCAAAAGAAACCGACAAACCCCAAAGGAACTTCTTCATGTTTGACACATTCCTGATTTCTGTCAATGGCGCGGATTATAACACAGGAATGCGTTATGTGCAACCACTTATTTCAAGGAGCTTTTCGTGCATTTCAGCACGACATAGCCGCGGCGGGAAACTAATTCTGTTTTGGGAAAGCGCTTTTCGGCTTCCTTGCGAAGGCCAAATCCGTTCTTCGCCACGGCATGGCAAACGCCGCCCGGCTTGAGCGCGCGGAAAGCAGTTTCGAAGAAAAGACCCGCAATCGACCAGTCTCCATAATACGGCGGATTCATCGCCACCACGTCGAAGGTTCCGTCCGTTTCAGGCGGCGTTCCGACATCCGACAAAATCGCATCGCAGGCGACCCCCAACGCCAGCGCGTTTTCTTTCGTCGCCATAATGGCGCGGACGTGGCTGTCCACGGACGTCAACCGGACTCGGCCGGGCGGAAGCGACTTTGCCACGAGCAACCCCACGAAACCGCTTCCGCACCCCATGTCGAGGAAATGAAGCGGCGGAAGGCGGTCGCCCGAAGCCGAAAGTTCCCGCGACACGACTTCCGCCAACGCGAGACCGCCTTCGTCGGCGCGTCGGTGGCAAAAGCATCCGGGATACGACACGAACGAAAGCTTTTCGCCGCCCGGCACGGACGCCTGCCACGTGCATCTGAAGTCGCGCATGCGCGACGTCGCCTTTTTGCGGGTGGGCTTGTCCACTCCCACCACGTCGCCGGAAGGCACGTGCGCAAAAAGATCCTGCAGACAGTCGAGCTGCAATTCGGCGGACATCAGTTTCGCGTCCGCGTAGAAATATCCGCGGTCCCACGTGCGGCCCGGCGGCAAATTGGCCGCCAGCATGATTTCAACCCGTTCGCGCGCGACGCCCAGATCTTCCCCTATTTTGCGCGCCTGGTAGGCGTCGTAGGCGTGCACGGCGAGTTCGCAATCCGGTTCCCGTGCCAGAATTTCCAGCGGATATTTGCCCGACCGGGCGCCGCAAACGACGATTTTCTTCATGCCAAAAGAATACCAAAACGGGAATTGCCGTGTCAACGGCTACGTGGCGCCGCGAGCCGCACAAGGAAAAGTTGCCCCGGAGCGGCATGCAAGAACACTGTGCGCGGGCCCCGCTTTTCCGTGTCCAGCGGATCGAACGTCGTCGAAAGCCGCTTCCATCCCGACCAAGCCAAAGTCTCCGGTTCGACGCCCGGAGCGAAGGTCACGTGCAAACCGTCAGACACCGTGCGCGCAAGCGCCACCAACGCGACGTGCGGCACGCCATTTGCGTCTTTGAAGAAACCAACCAGCGCCCCGTCCCGGGAAGACACAGCGCGCACGGCGCCATTGGAGACGGACGCCAGCGACGGAATGCCTCCGTAGGCGCGACCGGCGCAACACGCCGACTCCCAGCGCAGGCCCATCATCGCGGCCCCGAACTGGCGCTGGAAGAGCCGCATCTCCGTCGACAGCCAGCCGAAAGTTTCCGACCGCTCGCCCAACGCGTTGATTGGAGCGTTGCGGTAGTTGTCGTGCGGGCCCGCGTGCATGTCGGGATAGAACCACGACAACCCCTTCGCGCCCATGGCCGCCGCCGTGGAAATCTGCCAGCGGAAATCGTCCGCGGATTCGATCGTGTAGCCGTAGTGCGGCGTGCAGAGGAGCGTCGTGTTCCAGCGAACGCCCGACCGTTTGCCGAACGCCGCCCACTCGCGGAGATTGACGAAGTAGTCGTCCAAGTCCTCGGCGGCGCGTCCGTGTTTCTGCTGGGCGTAGCAATCGTAGCCGAAAAAGTCGAGTCCGCTCTCGCGGCGGCAGCGGTCCAAGTACTCGCCAAGCGATTTCGCGCCGATGCGCGGCCCGATCCAGTCGAACCACGGCAGCAGATTCAGGAGCGGCTCGAGATGCGGCGCCTCCTCGCGCTGGATGCGCGCGGCGAGAAACGTCGCGGAGGCGTCGGGGGCGTCCGGTTCGTCGCCCACGTAGAAGCCCGACGTCGCCGGATGGCCGCCCCAGTCCGCCACGACTTGTTTCACCAGCGCGCGGTAGGCCGCGCCGCCGTCGTTCCGGTCGCGGATCAACGAGCGGATGTTGCCGACGCCGGCGATGCGCGCGTCGTGGACGTACGGCCGGATGCCGTCGGCGAGGCACCGGTCGAGAAACGCGCGAAACGCGGCCTTGTCGGTATTGCCGTCCACGCGCGGCGAAAGCGGGCGGTTGACGCCCAACGCCTTCCAGTCGGCCACAGTGCGGGCGTCGTCCATCCGGTTGGTGAACGCATAATACGTCCAGCAAAGCACTGGATACGCGTCGACGGACGCCGGTTTTTCGGGCAACGCCGCTTGCGCGCCGGAAAACGCCAGCGCGGCGGCCGCAATCAAAGATGCCATCTTCACGGACTTTTCCACGTTGTTTCCTTTTTTCAGCGCAAATCTTTCGCGACCACCTTCAAACGGCGCTTCCCGCCGTTGACGGCGACGGCGTATTCGCCGGGTTCGTTGACGACGACGGACACCCAGTCGTCGCCCTTGTAGAAGCGCAGCTTCTTCGCCGCCGGCTCGATCGCGACGTCGGACACCTTCTCCGGGAACGCCACGGTGACGGCGGCGCGGAGCGAGAACGCGAATTCGGCGCGCGGCCCGGACGCCTTGCCGTCCGTCCAGCAGACGAGCGGTTTGCCGTCCACGTCGGCCTTCAGCTCGGGGCACGGGCTCGCGCCCGCGGGCATCGGCCGCGGACGGGCCGAAAGCCCGCGGAAGCCCTGCATCCACTTCGCGGTGTCCGTTTCGCCGCCCGCGCAGGTCGCGCGCAGCACCTTCGCCAGCAACACGGGGTCGACGAAATGAAACGTGCAGGACACGTCCGCCGCGCCACCGTCGCAGGTTTTCGTCTTGACCGCGCAGTTCCGGACGACGGCCGGCTCCTCCAGCACGCGGATGCGCTTCGTGCCGATCGAACGCCCTTCCAGCAGCGTGCGGCCGTCGGCCGAAAACGACCACTCGTCGACGCGTTCTCCGCGCGAGACGTCCTCGCGCATCACCACCACGTTGAACGGTTCGCCTTCCTTCGCCTCCTTCGCGAAAAAGGCCCGGCGGATTTCGCCGAAGCGCTTCAGCGCGGCGACGTCCTCGTCCGTCAGTTCGCCGTCCTTGTTCGGCGAAAGCCCGAGGTTCATCGTGCCGCCGTTGCCCACGGTGCGCAAGTACGATTTCATCAGGTATTCGCCGCTCTTGGTGTTGCCGTCCTGCGCGGCATGGTAGAACCAGCCGCGCCGCAGCGGGAAGTCGGCCTCGGGCGGATGGAAGGAAACGCCCTCGTGCGCGCCGTCGGCGCACCAGGTCATGTAGGGCGCGTAGTTGTCGGGGTCGAAATGCGGCACGGTCGCGCGGCAGTCGGGTTCGAGCAGGCCTTCCTCGTTGCCCGGCCAGCGGAAGTCGGCGTCGTCGCGCTCGTTGAAGATGCAGACCTTCGGCTGCAGTTCGCGCACGAAACGGAATATCTCGTCGAAGCGGTAGTAGTCCTTGGGGATGATGCGCCACCCCTTCGCGCCGCCGTACCAGCCGTCGCCGCCGTTGGCGCCGTCGAACCACATCTCGAAGATTTCGCCGTAGTCGCCGCCGAGCAGTTCTTTGATCTGGCGGTGGTAGCGCGCGACGTAGTCCGCCGTGCCGTACTTCGCGTCGTGGCGGTCCCACGGCGAGACGTAGACGCCGAAGCGGAGCCCGGCCTTGCGACACGCCGCCGCGAATTCCTTCACCACGTCGCCTTTGCCGCCGCGGAACGGCGACTTCGAAACGTTGTGGTCCGTGGTTTTCGTGGGCCACAGGCAGAAGCCGTCGTGGTGTTTCGCCACGAGGATGACGCCACCGAGTCCGCCGGCCTTCGCGGCGGCGACGATTTTGTCCGCGTCGAACTTCTTGGGGTCGAACGCCTTCGGGTCCTCGTCGCCGTAGCCCCATTCGCGGTCCGTGTAGGTGTTGGGGCCCCAGTGGACGAGCCCGTACGCGTCCATCCGGTCGTCCTTGAGCCGTTCGGCCAGCACGGGATTCGGCGCAGGCCGCCGCGCGGCGGAAGCGCCCTGCCCGACGCCGAAATACGCCATCAGCGCGTCGGCGAAGAAGGACATTCCCTCGGCGTTCGGATGGTTGATGTTGTTCACGAAAAGCGTTTCGTGCGGCACGCCTTCTTTCCAAAGATGGCCCCACCGCAGCGATGCATCCGCGAGGCCCACCCGGTTCGTCGCGCAGAACGCCCGCAGCATCTTCACGTAGGGACGCGGATCCTCCGAACAGTTCTTCATCGACCCCAGCCCCATCCAGTCGCAGCGCACGTAGTGCGGCGTGAGCGCCACCCATTCCGCGCCGATGCGCGCGAAGTCGTCGCGCAGTTTCGCGTAGATTTCGCCGAATCTGGCCGGCGGCAGACCGGCGTCGTTCACGAACTCGCTCACCACGAGATCCGGCTTCACCGCGAGCACGGTTTCCTCGTAATTGTGCTTGGAGCCCTTCGGTTCCGCCAGGAACGACTGCGTGTTGCGGCCGCCCCAGCCGTTGGAAACGAGCGTGATTTCACTTTTCGGGAACGCCGCCCGCAGCCGCCGGACGAACTGTTCCTGCCACTTCGCCTCGTCCGGCAGGAAGCCGCATTCGGTGACGCTGTCGCCCCAGGCGAGAATCGTCACGGGTTCGCCGTTCCGCAGTTTCGCGAGCGTCCGCGGCGTTTTGTCGGCCGCGCGGATCGCGCACGCGGGCGCCTCCGCGGCCGTTTCGAGCACGGGATACGCCTCGCATTTGCCGGCGCGCCAGTAGAGGTTCGTGAGCCGCGTCTCGCCCGCCGCGAGCGCGGGCGCCTTCGGCATGATCGCGCGCGGCGCGCCGAAGCGGAGCGCCGTCTTGCCGTCCGCCGTGCGCACCACGGAATCGAGCCGCTGCAGATCGAAGTTGTAGACCACGTCGACGATCTCGTTGGAGTGGGCGGGTCCCGTGAACCCGAGCGCGCCCCAGACGTCGTCCATCTCCCAATGGCCGCCGCGGTTGAAGGCATGTTCGAAATACGTCGGCAGCACCTGCACGGACTTCGGATCGATCGCGCCCGCCACCGTGCATTCCCAGGCGAGAACGCCGCGCGGACGGTATCCGCCCCACCCGCCGGGGCGGCGGTTCGGGAGCCGCACGCCGCAATCCTTCGCCCACGCGCGCAAATCGGGTTCGCCGTCCGGCTTGGCGCCGCTCGCCTTGAGCACGTTCGCCCGGAGGCGCATGCCCGCCGGCGAGTTCCAGTCCATCGGCAGCGTGGAGAGGATCAGCCGGCCCTTGCCGTGGCGGTAGGTCGCCAGCGACAGCGTCGAATAGTATTCGCCGGGGCCGCCCACGTAGAAGTTCATCGCCGCCACGGATTCGGGAGCCGTCTTGGCGGTGAAGCCGTAGTGCGCGAAGCACCCCGTCCACCAGTCCCAGTCGTAGAAGCCGACGCGCATGCCTTCCGTGAAGGCGTGCGGCAGCACCACCGCGTCGGAATGGTAGAGCCACAGCGTTTCGTAGCGGACCCGCAGGTCTTCCACCGGCAGCCCTTTCAGTTCGCCGCCGTTGCGCCAGTCGTCGAGATGCACCAGCGCCGTGGCGCCGGCGGCGACTTTCGCCATCGCGGCGGCGAATTGCGGTTCGTCGCCCTTGCGCAGTTCGACGAAGTCCGCGGGCGGCTTGGGCACCACGGGACGCTCGGACACCCAGAACGCCTTTTCGTGCGCCGCCGCGAAACCGCCGCGGTTCAATTCGGCGTGCAGCACGTGGCGGCCGGGCTTCAGATCCGCGAAGACGCGTCCCTTGAACACGGGATACGCCACGGCGCGCAAGCCGTCTTCGTCCTTTTGGGGAACCGAAAACCGCACCGTCCGCGACCACTCGCGCACGCCCGCCTCGTCCGTGACCGAGAACGTCGCTTCGTAGTCGCCGTCGGCGAGCACGTCGAAATCGGCCAGCACGGCTTCGGCGGCCGGCGTTTCGTCCGCGAAGTAGTGGCCGCGGTCGAGAAAGAGGCACCAGCGCAAATCGCTCCAGCCGTCGGCGACGGCGTCGAAGTTTTCCGGCTTGATCCGCCGGAAGAACGTGATGGGCCCCTCGCCGCAGATGGCGTGATCCAGCGCGCCGGTCATGTTGTGCCCCACGTGCCGGGGATTGGCGCGCACGAGGTCGAAGCCGTCGCGGCGGGAACGCGCGTTCATCCGGTCGGACGCGCGCAGGAAATCTGCGGGCGAGGCGAAAACGCGGTCGAGACCGTAGCGCGACCAGTCCGCGAGAAAACGGTCGCGGATGGACCGCATGAGCGCGTAATCGGGCGCGTCGGGCGAAATGCCGCGGCACTCGTAGTCCAGGCACGCGTCGACCACGTTGAGCAGCGAACCCATGCCGAATTCGGAAAGGAAGCACGGCTTCGTCCCCCTCCCCCACGTGCGGATTTTCTCCCGCTCGGCCGGATCGTACGGATACGGCGGATAGAGGTGGTTGTCGCCGACGGTTTCCGCGATTCGGTTTTTCGAGGCGTTGAGCGCCGCCTTGCCGTCGTTTCCCCAAACGCACTCCCACGTCGTGGAGCCGGGATTGGACGCGGATCCGACCGACCAGTCGACCGACGGATGCTGCTTCGGCTCGGCCAGGAGATCCCAGCGTCCGGAGTCGAGAAGCCAAAGACGGTCCGGGTCGAGTTTGCGGATCTCGGGCAGCATGCCGCGCGCGGCGGCGAACGCGTCGTTCGGCCGCGTTTCGTTGAGCGCGCCGAAAATCGCGAGGCACGGATGGTTGCGGTCGCGGCGGATTTCCGCGCGGATCGATTCAAGGTACCGGCGCTTCGCTTCGGGGCCGTCCGCGAGGTCCCACGACGCCATCGTTTCCTGGTACACCATGAGGCCCAGGCGGTCGCAGTGGTCGAGCTGGCGCGGCGTCGCCTGGCCCGCGATGAAGCGGACGCAGTTGAAGCCCATCGCCTTCAGCAGCTGGAAGTCCTTGAATTCGAGTTCGGGCGTGGCGACGTGGGGCACCGCGAGTCCGCCCGGCACTTGACCGCCCGTGTGCGTGGACTTGAGGAACACGCGCTTGCCGTTCAGCGTGAACCAGCCCTTCACGAGCCGGAAATCGCGGAAGCCGAACGTCGTGCGGAAGTCGCCGGCCGCAAGCTCGTACACGTTCGGCACGTCCGGGCTCCAGAGCTTGTGCCCCGGCACGTCGAACGAAACGGAGAACGCCGTTTCGCCCGGCCGCGCCACGACCTTGTGCGCGCGCCTCGCCACCGGATGCGGAGAGTCGGGTCCGCGCACCACGAAGTCGACATCCTGCGCGCGGGCCTCGCCCGTGTCGTTCGCGACCGTCGTCTCCACCGTCACGCGGCCCGTTTGCCAGTCCGCGCGGACGAAGGCGTCCGTGACGCGCACGGCCGGAACGGCCTCGAGCAGCACTGGCAGGACGATGCCGCCCGTGTTGTACCGGCTGCCCGGCAGGAACACGCCGTTGCGCTTCTTGTTGCTGTGCGGCGTGGTGTAGAGTTCGAAGCCGTCGATCGGCTCGTCCGCGCGCGGCTGGACGACGCGCACCGCGAGCAGCGCCCCCTTTTTCGCGCGGCCCGTCACGTCGAACGAAAACGGATTTTCCGCGCCTTCGTTCTGCCCGACCTTGACGCCGTCCAGGAACACTTCCGAAAAGTAGTCAACCGCGCCGAAGAAGAGGCGCAGCCGCTCGTCCGCCGCCGCCGCGGGAACGTCCCCGAGCGTGAAATAGTACCAGGCGACGCCCGCATGGCGCGGAAGCGCCGTTTGGATGACGCCGGGCACCGCCACCGGCTTCGCGTCCGCGCGGACGGACTTCGCCCAACCGCCCGCCACGCCGGCGTTCGCGGGATCGGCCGCGATCTTCCAGCCGTCCTTCAGTTCAACCGCGCCGCAAACCGCCGCCAGCGCCCAGCACGCAACCGCGCCCGTCCACTTCGTCATGTCGTCCTCCCGTCATTCGATGGCGCCGACGACTCTCGCCCCCAGCGCTTCCGCTTTCTTCCTGAAATCCTTGTCGCGCGTGACCACCGTCACGGGCGTCGCGCGCCCCGTCCGGCGCAGCATGTGCACGAAATCGCAAATCGCCTTGTCCGCGCGGTGCGGGCCCTGTCCGCCGGTGAAGCTCACGCGCAGGCGGCCTTCGCAACGGGCGTTCGCGCGGTCGCCGTCGAACACCACCCAGGCGCGCGCCTTCGGATGCGCGGCGAGCCACGCCTTGGCGGCGTCCACCACGGCGTGGCGGTCCTTGTCCACGCCCGCGGCGAACTGCGCGTTCCAGCCGTCCACCACCAGCAGTTCGCCGCCCGGTTCGAGCCGGTCGGCGTCGAACGCCGCCAGCAGCGCGTCGGCGAAATGGTTCTCCCAGGCGCGAAGCGAATTTTGCGCGGAAGCGAGTTCGGCTTTGAGCCGGGCCACTTCCGCCTTCAGTTCGCGGACGTGCGCCACGCGCGCGTCCGCGAATATCCCCTGCGCGTTCACGAATTGACGATCAACGCCATGAACACGACGTCTTCCGTGCCGTTCTCGTTGCTGAGACCGTGGCCGGAACCGTCGGGCGTCCACGTGACGTCGCCCGCCTTGATCGTGCGCTTCACGCCGGCGTCGTCGTATTCGCCCGTGCCCGACAGCATGAAGTACGCTTCGGAGTTGCCGTGGTGCTCGTGGTAGCCGAGCACCGCGCCGGGCGGCAGCGTGACGCGCGCGTAGAGCGCGCACTTGTCCTTGAGTTCGGCCGGACCGAGCAGCTTCTCGAGTTTCATGCGGCCCTTGCCGCCGCACGGATTTTCTTCGTACACGACTTCCATTTCGTTTCTCCTTTGGTTTGAACTTGAAGATGCCTCAACTTTCGGATTCCTTCACTTCCACCTTCGCCTTCGCGCGCAAACCCGCGACGAACGCGTTGAGCGCCTGTCCCTGCGCCTGGCGCTTGAGCGCCGCCGCGAGCGCTTCCTTCACGTCGGCGAACGCCTGTTTGCCGCCGCCGCGCGTGCCCGTCTTGAGCAGCACGTGGTAGCCGAACTGCGTCTCGACCACGCCGGACAGTTCGCCGTCCTTGAGCGCGAACGCCGCCTGGTCGAATTCCGGCACCATCATGCCGTGGCCGAACCAGCCGAGATCGCCGCCCTGCGCACCGCTGGGGCAGTCGGAATGTTCCTTCGCCGCCGCCGCGAACGCCGCCTCCACGTTGATTTCGCCTTTGACCCGCGCGAGCAGGCCCTCGATCTTCGCCTTGGCTTTCGCCTTGCCCGCGTCGTCCATGCCTTCCGTCTTCACGAGCACGTGGCTCGCGCGCACTTCGGGCGGCGCTTCGAACGCCTCCGGGTTTTCGTTGTAGAATTTCTCGACTTCGGCCTCGGAAGGCGCCGGCGCGTCCTTGGTCACTTCCATCACGAGTTCATCTTCGGTTTTCCCGCGCGCCTTCGCTTCGGCGGCCATGAGGCGCGCGCCGATCACCTGCTCCTGCGCCGCCTGGACCATTTCGTCCAAATGCTCGCGGAACGCTTCGCGGGGCATGCCCTGCTGCGCGTAGAACGCGAACATCTGCTCGAGCCGGTTCTGTATTTCCTGCGGTTCCACGACCGCGCCGTTCACGTAAAGTCTTTTGCCTTTCATGCCCCCATTATACCACGTTTGGACGCGACGCTCCCGCCGCGTCGGAAAGTTTTCGCAATTCCATCCCCCAAAATCTCAAACACGCCTTCGCGAACCCGGCGTTCGGGCCCGCCGTTCCTCTGGCGGCATTGCAAGACATCCGGCCTCCGTGAGGCGGGGACACTTCATACGCTGGAAACGCGCGAGTTCATGTATGAACGTGCGCGAGTCCTTTGGTTGGAAGTGACGGGCGCATAGGGGGAGTGCACGGGCGGGGTCCGTCCGATGCACAGGGGGAAATCCGTCCGACGCACAGGCGTGGACCACCGACGCGCATGTCGAATCCATGGATGGATTCATCCCAATCCATCCATGGAACGCTCTTCGTCAATGGATGGATTCACGTCCGCCAATGGATGGATCGCATCGCGTCAATGGATGGATCGCAACCAATCCATGGATGGACGGCGGCAAATCCATCCATGGATTGACCCTCTCCGCCCCGCACGTGCGACCGCCCCTTTCCGGCCCAAGCGCGAATGCAATCCGCCGCCCGCGCCCCGCTTCGCCGCCGTTTTTCAGCCGTTTTTCTTTCGCGCCTATACTATAATATAGGCGCTGAAAAACGGAAAAACGGGAAAACGGGACTTCGGAAAACCGATTTGAAAAACGGTAAAAACGAGATTCCAGAGCATGTCGGCTTTGCTTTTGGCAGTTACATCCGTTTTTCACGTGCCGTTTTTCAGCCATTTTCCACGCCTGGAAAAACGCCCGTTTTTCAGCCGTTTTTCAGCCGTTTTTTCAGCTCGCGGGGGAATCTATTTCCGTGCCAAGTTGGC
>JAKSOX010000005.1 GCA_024405335.1 Kiritimatiellia bacterium | reverse complement strand
TGCCGGAAAACCGCATCAAGGAACCCGAACGGCATCCCTACAGTTTCGCCGTGCTCGAGAGCGCGGGCGAGGCGACGGTGGAAATCGAATCGTCGTCGCTGCCGCTGGACCGGGCGGAAATCCTGCCGGTTTCAAAGGGCGTCAAGGCGGCGATCCGCGAAAAGAGCCGCCTCGTGTTCAAGGCGAAGCCGCCGTTCAAACTGGTGGTGGAGCCGACGGGACGCCACGACGCGCTCTTCCTCGCGGGTTATCTTCCAGAGGCGAATCCGCCCAAGGCAGGCGATCCGGGCGTCGTTTATTTCGGTCCCGGAAGACATCGACCGGAAACGATCTCCCTCGCGTCCAACCAAACGCTGTACTTGGCCGCCGGCGCGTGGGTGGAGGCGGCGGTGTGCGGCATCGGCACGAACGTCGCGGTGCGCGGGCGCGGCGTTCTCTCCGGCGCGCCGTGGCCGTGGACGAAGGGCCCGCGCTTTCCGCACAAGGTGAACAAGTCCGGCTGCATGCTCAATCTCCAGGGGCGCGATTTGACGGTGCGCGACGTCACGCTGCATTCGTCCTGGTGCTGGACGCTCGTGCTGAACGCCGCGACGAACGCGCTGATCGACGGCGTGAACGTGGTGGGCGGGCGCGTCATCAACGACGACGGCATCGACGTGTGCCGCGCGAAGGACGTGGAAATCCGCAATTCGTTCGTGCGCTGCCAGGACGATTGCATCACGCCGAAGTGGCATTGCGAAAACCTCGTGGCGACGAATTGCGTGCTGTGGACGGACGTGGCCAACGCGATCCGCATCGGCTACGAATGTTCGCGTCCGCCGCTCACGTACAAAAATCTGCTTTTCAAGGACCTCGACGTGCTGCACCTGACGCTCGAGCCGTCGAAACCCGAGGACTACTGGGCCAATTGCGCCATCTGCATCCAGCCCGTGAACGAACAGACGCTGGAGGATTTCACCTTCGAGGACGTGCGGTTCCATTCCGTGAATCCGTGGGACGTGTTCCTGTTGGTCAAAACGATGCCCACCACCACGTTCAACGCGTTCCCCGATCCCGGCTACGCGAAGAACATGACGTTCCGCAACGTTTCGATTCCATACGCGCACGGCGGCATGTGCGCAGCGTTCTTCGCGCACGACGACCGCCATTTCATCGACGGCGTCACGTTCGACAACGTGCGGGGGTGCGGGCCGATCCGCAAGAAGGGCGCGGTGCGCAACGTGCCGTCCACGCCCGCGCCGCGGTTCGTGAACGTGCTGCCCAGTTTCGCCGAAGCTCCAGATTTCGCGCTGTCGGAAATCCGCCGCCAGCGGCGCGACGTGGGGCTCCGCGAGTTCATGCCGTCGCTGTCCTTCCATCCGCAACGCACGCCCGCGAAGGCGCTCATCCCCGAATTGTGCGGGCGTTTCCGCAAGCTCAAGGCCGATTTGAAGGACGACGACGTGGTGCTGGGCGTGCTGATCCAGTCGATTCTGGGGCACGGCTGGAACGGCAAGGTGCCGCTCACCGACGAGAAGTGGACGCACATGCGGAAGCTGCAAAAAGACGCCGAAGACCCCCGCTACTGCCTGCTCGATCCCGGTTTCCGCGCCTACGCGCTGGACTGCGTCGCGTCCATCGCCCGCGAGCGTCCCGCGTTCATTCTGCTGGACGACGACTTCGGCGTCCGCTCCGGCGAGTGCTTCTGCGACCGGCACGTGGCGCAGTTCAACGCCGCGCTCGGCGTCGAATGGACGCGCGCGGACTACCGCAAGCTCTACGCCGGCGAAGCGACGGACGATCCGCGCGTGCTGAAGGTGAACGCGGTTCTCCAGCGGACGATGACGGACATGGCCCGCGAAATCCGGCGGACGATCGACGCGGTGGATCCCGCGATGCGGTGCGGCCTGTGCGCGTGCTGGCCCGGCTGGTGGCAGCTGGACGAAGTGGTCCACGCGCTCGCGGGCCCGAACACGCGCCCGTTCCTGCGTTTGAACGGCGCGTGCTACGGCGACGTCAAGGCGGCCGATCTCGTGCACCAGTTCCGCGGCATGCGCCGCGTCGCCGCGCAGATCACGGGCGACGTCGAACTGTGGGACGAAGCCGACACGTTCCCGCAGAACTACTGGAGCGAGTCGGCGGCGATGTTCCACGCGCACCTGACGCAGGCGATGCTGATGGGGCTGGACGGCGCGAAGCTGTGGACGAGCGAATTCCGCCATCCGGTCCACACGGGATCGCAGGCGCGCTACGAAGCGTATCTGCGCGATTTCGCGGGCTTTTACGCGACGTTGCGCGAAACGATCGCCGCCGGCGTCCGGTGGCAGGGCGTCGGCGCGCCCGTGTTCAGGCCGCGCCCCGTGCTGGGCGGCCACGCGCTGCGCACGCCCGAAGGCGTCTACGGGGACGACTGGTCGTGTCCGCTCGAGGCGACGTTCGGCACGCCCCTGCGCTACGATTCCGTCGACGCGGGCGGCGCGTTCACGTTGCGCCGCGAAGACGTGCGCGCCATGACCGACGACGATATCGCGAAGGTGCTTTCCGGCAAGGCGATCGTGGGCGGCAAGGCCGCGCAACTGCTGTGCGCGCGCGGATTCGGCGAGCTGCTGGGCGTGAAGGCGGACGCGGGGGACGACGCGTTCCACTTCAAGTTCGAGACGCCGGCGGACGGCTCGTGGCTCATGGGCTGCAACTGGTGCGAAGGCATGACGCGGCTCGCGCCAGTCGGGCGGGGCGCGGAAACGACGCATTGGTTCTGCCAGGGCACGCGCGTCGCCCCCGAGCGCAAATTCCCCGCCGCCGTGCAGTTCAAAAACGCGAAGGGCGGCACCGTGATCACGCTGGGATGGGATTTCGACCTGCCGTTCCACTACCAGTTCCAGCCGCTCCGGCGCGCGGAGTACCTGTCGCATCTGGACCGTCTGAACGGCAAACCGGTGGAGTTCGTCGCGGAGACGGGCGACGCCACGCTCGTGCGGCACGGACTGCTCGCCGACGGGCACGAGCTCGTGACGCTCAACGCGCTCACCTACGAAGTCGAGCCCTCGGTGAAGCTGCGCCTCTTGCGCACGCCGAAAACGGCGGAGGAGTTGTCGCCCGCGGGCGCCTGGCGGCCGGTTTCCTGGACGCGCACGGCGCCGGACGCCGTGGTGGTGGCGGCGGAACTCAAGCCGCTCGTGCCGCTGGTGCTGCGGTTCGGGTTCTGATTTCCGCCGGCGATGCGCCGCGGAAAAAACCGCCGTTTTTCGTTTACGTGTTTTTTTCTTGCAATTGCGTTCCGGACGTGATACCATACGCGCCCAAATGAAACGGACGGGCACCCGCTCGCCAAAAGGGAAGAAAGAAACAATGGTCAAACTCAGAATGCGTCGCACGGGCTGCAAGAACCACGCGACCTATCGTATTGTCGCGGCGGACGAGCGTTCGCCTCGTGACGGCAAGTTCCTCGAGATCCTCGGCTGGTACGACACCCAGATCAAGGACGCCAACTTCAAGCTCGATCTCGAGCGCGTCGACTGGTGGCTTTCCAAGGGCGCCAAGCCCTCCACCACCGTGGCGTCGCTCATCCGCCGCGCGAAGAACCCGGCCCTCAAGCCGCACCGCGCCGTCAAGTCGCCCAAGGCCGCCGAAAAGAAGGCCTAAGAGAAAGGCAAGGTTCCATCATGGGCATCAAGATTCTGGACAAAATCAACGCCGAACAGACGGCGAAGCTCGCGGAAAAGAATTTCCCGGAATTCAAGGCCGGCGACATCGTCCGCGTTTCCATCCGCGTGAAGGAAGGCGACAAGACGCGCCTTCAGGACTTCGAGGGCAAGGTTCTCGCCGTGGACAACGGCCGCAAGAACGCTTCGGGCAACTTCACCGTCACGCGCGACAGCTACGGCGTGCGCGTCGAAAAGCTCTTCCCGTTCAACTCCCCGGCGATCGAGAAGATCCGCGTGGTGAAGAAGTCCGCCTCCTGGCGCGCCAAGCTCTACACCGAGCGCACCTTCTGCTCGCACAAGGCCGTGCGCAAGCTCGTGAAGAAATAATGCGCATCGACGTGATCACCGTTTTCCCCGACATGTTCAGGGGATTTCTGGGTGAGAGCATTCTTTCCCGTGCGGCCCGCGCGGGAAAGATTTTTTTGCGCACGGTGGATTTGCGCGACTTTTCGCGCGACCAGCGCCGCACGGTGGACGACAAGCCCTATTCCGGCGGTCCCGGCATGCTGATGAAGCCCGAGGCGTGGTTCGAAGCGGTCGAATCCTGCCGCGCGGCCGGCGCGGGCGACGCGGCGCGCGTGGTGCTCACCACGCCCGCTGGCGCGCCTTACACGCAACGCAAGGCGGAGGAGTTCGCCAAGGCCGAGCACCTCATTTTGCTGTGCGGCCATTACGAAGGCATCGACGCGCGCGTTGCGCGGTTGGTCACGGATTCGGTTTCCCTGGGCGATTTCGTGTTGACCGGCGGCGAAATCCCCGCCGCCGCGATCGTCGACAGCGTGGTGCGTCTGCTGCCGGGAGTTTTGGGCGGCGGCGCGGCGGCCACGGCGAACGAGAGCTTCGGCGACGGCGGGCTTTTGGAGGCGCCGCAATACACGCGGCCGCCTTCGTTCCGCGGCATGAAGGTGCCCGACGTGCTGGTGCAGGGCGACCACGCGAAGGTCGCCGCCTGGCGCAAACGGCAGGCGTTCGATTTGACCAGCCGGAACCGTCCCGACTTGCTGGAAGTCGGCGGCACCCATGCGACGGGAGGATGAAACCATGGCGCGCGCGAGAGTCATTGCGTTTTCGGCCGCGTTGCTGGGCGCGGCGGCGGCGTTTTGCGCCGACGTGGCGGTGGTGACGCCAGCCGACGCCTACGGCACGAGTCTGGGCAATCACGTGGCGCGTTGGCTCAAGGCGCAGGCGATCGCGGCCGACGTGGTTCCCGCGGCGGATCTTTCCGCCGCGCTGCAGGACAGGAAACTTGCTTTTCTGGTGACGCCGAAAGGCGACGCGGCGCAAATCGCCGCCCTCAAGGCGTTCTTCGCGCGCGGCGGGCGCGCGTTCGTGTTCTACTCCACCTCGGCGCCGTTGGCGGCGGCGATGGGATTCAAGCTGGGCGTCTACAAGAAACCGGCGGCGGCGAACGCGTATTCGAAAATCGTTTTGGACGGCACGGGCCCCCGCGGCGCGCCGCGCGAGATCATCCAGTCGTCGGCGAACGTGTACACGGCGTCGCCCGTCAAGGGCAAATCGCGCGTGATCGCCACGTGGCTCGACCGCGCCGGCCGCGACACGGGCGACGCCGCGATTCTCGCTTCGAACAGCGGCTGGTGGATGACGCACGTGATGCTGGCGGACGGCGACGAAGGCGCCAAGGCGCGATTCCTGGCGAGCGTGGCGGGGCAGTGCGTGCCGGGTTCGTGGAGCTACGAGGCGTTCGCCGCCAAGCGCCAAAAGGAACTGAACGAACTGCGCGCCTACGCCCTGGAGCAGAAGCCGCGCGCCGGCGAGATTCGCGCCACGTGGGACCATTCGGGGCAGGGACTTTATCCCGGCGACTGGCCGCGCACCATCCGCGAACTGAAGCGCTGGGGAATCACGGATCTTTTCGTGAACGTCGCGGGCGCGGGTTTCGCGCATTACAACTCCAAGGTGCTGCCCGTGAGCGCCGTGTGCACGGAACAGGGCGACCAGCTGGCCGCGTGCCTCAAGGCCGCCGCCGGCAGCGGCGTCCGCGTGCATGCGTGGATTTTGTGCTTCAACGGCACCCGTTCGACGCCGGGCCGCATGGCCGCGTTCGCGCAGAAGGGATGGCGGCTCAAGGACAAGAAAGGCAAGCTCACCGAGTATCTCGACCCGTCGAACGCGGAACTGCGGCAGATGCTCCTGGACGCCGTCGCCGAGATGGCGTCGAAGTACGCCGTGGCTGGCGTCCATCTCGACTTCGTCCGCTGGTACGAGGGTTCGTCGCTGCCGGCGGACGCGGCGTCGACGATCGGCGGATTCGTGGCAACCGCCCGCGCGCGCCTTCGCGCGGCTCGGCGCGACGCCTGGCTCACGGCGGCGGTGTTCGGCAAGTATCCGAGTTGCGTTTCGTCCGTGGGGCAGGACTGGGAAAGCTGGCTCGACGGCGGTTTCGTCGACTACGTGGTGCCCATGAACTACCTCGAGGACAACGCGAAATACGCGCTGTTCATGGCGCAGCAGTGCCGCACGCCGGCGCATGCGCGCAAGGTGATTTCCGGCATCGGCGTCACGGCGAACGAATCGCGGCTTTCGCCGCGCCAGGTGATCGACCAGGTGCGCGTGGCGCGCAAGTGCGGCGCCGCCGGCGTGGCGTTTTTCGATTTGGACTACGTGCTGGTGAACGACGTGTTGCCGTATTTGCGGCTGGGATTGTTCAAGTGACGTCGCGGAGGTGCAGGAACTTCCGCGCAAGCGGTTTGTCAACGTGGTATAATGGGCACATGAAACACAAAGGCTTGTTGGGTTTGGGTTGCGGCGCCGCGCTGCTGGCGGGATGCGCCGCGTTGTCGGGATCGGCGGATCGGCCGTGCGTGAGCGGCGTGTATCCGCACCTCGCCACGTTCAACAACGAAGGCGAGTGCGGCACGGGCGCGGTGGTGCCGTGGGCCGGTTCGCTGTGGTGCGTTTCCTACGCGCCGCACGCGCCGTGCCGGTCTTCCGACAAGCTCTACCAGGTGAAACCGGATCTCTCGCGCGTCATCCGTCCCGAATCGATCGGCGGCACGCCCGCGAACCGCATGATCCATCCGGAATCGAACCAGCTCTTCATCGGTCCGTACGCCATCGACGCCAAAGGCGCGGTGCGCACGATGCCGCCCATGCTTCCGGACGGCGCCACCAACCTCTACGGACGGCTCACCGCGTGCGCGCGGCACCTCGCGGATCCCGCGAACAAAATCTACCACCTCACGATGGAGGAGGGCGTCTACGAAGTGGACGTGAAGACGCTCGCCGTGAAGGAGCTTTTCCGCGACGGCAACATCCAGCCCGGCGATTTGGGCGGCACGCTGCTGCCCGGCTACCACGGCAAGGGCGCGTATTCCGGCCAGGGGCTTCTGGTGTACGCGAACAACGGCGAACGCGGCGAAAAGGCGGCCGTCGACCCCAGCACCACGTCCGGCGCGCTCGCGCAGTGGGACGGCAAGGAATGGCAGCTCGTGCTGCGCAACCAGTTCACGGACGTCACCGGACCCGGCGGCATCCGGGGCAACGCCGACCCCGCGCGCGATCCGCTGTGGTCCGTCGGCTGGGACCACAAGAGCGTCATGCTCATGGTTCTCGAAAACGGGCAATGGACGAAGTTCCGCCTGCCGAAGGGTTCGCACAGCTACGACGGCGCGCACGGCTGGAACACCGAATGGCCGCGCATCCGCGAAATCGGCGAAGGCGACGACTTCCTCATGACGATGCACGGCACGTTCTGGCATTTTCCGAGGACGTTCTCGGCCACGAACTCCGCCGGCATCCGTCCGCGCTCCAACTACCTCAAGATCGTGGGCGACTTCTGCCGCTGGGGCGACAAGGTGGTGCTCGGCTGCGACGACTCCGCCCGCAACGAATTCATGAACAAGCGTTCCGCCAAGGGCGGCGTCGCCGGTCCCCGGCAGTCCAACTCCAACCTCTGGTTCGTGGACCCCGCCGACCTCGACCGGTTCGGACCCGCGATCGGACGCGGCTCGGCGTGGCTGCGCGAAGACGTGAAGGCGGGCCAGAAGTCCGACCCGTATCTCGTTTCCGGTTTCGACCACGCGACGCTGTACCTTTCCGCGGAAGGCCAAAAGCAGTTCCTCGTGGAAATCGACCGCCGCGGCACGGGCGCGTGGGAGAAGGCGGAGGTCCTTTTCACGGCGCGCGACGGGCGCGTGCTGGAGCTGCCGCTGGAGAAACTCGGCGCCACCTGGCTGCGGCTCGTGGCGGCGGAAGACGCGCGGAACGTGTGCGCGTGCTTCCAGATGGCGAACGACGACGCGCGCGCGGCCGCGCCGGGCGTCGGGGCGCCGGTGGCGAAGGCGCCGGGCGCCGGCCTCGTGGCGTCCCTCGCGGGCGGCGACGACCTGAAGCTCGGCTACCAGACGGAATCGGGCCGCTACTACGAGCTCGACAAGACGCTCGCGTTCTCGCCCGCGAAAGCCGAAACGCCGCTTTCCAAGGACTACGCGCTCAAGTCGAAGGGCGTCACGGGCGACGCCCTTTCCGGACTGGTGGTGGACGACGCGAAACGGCGCTGGCGCCTGCCGGTGGCGGCGGTGACGCCGTTCAACCGCCGGCTTTGCCGCGAAGTGTGCACGGAACGCGACCTCCTGAACGTGGGCGGCACGTTCTTCGAGCTGCCCGCCGAAAACGCCGGCGGCTACGCGAAGCTCCGCCCCGTGGCGTCCCACGCGCTCGGCGCCACGGACTACTGCACCTGGCGCGGGCTTTTCGCGATGGCGGGCGCCGATCCGCGTCTCGCGGAAACCGGCTTCGGCCGCACGGTGCGGACGCCAGACGGCGCGGGCTCGCTGTGGCTCGGCGTGGCGGACGATTTGTGGAAGCTCGGCAAGCCCGTCGGCACGGGCAGCGCGTGGAAGGACACGCCGGTGAAGCCGGGCGAGCCGTCCGACCCGATGCTGATGACGGGCTACGACCGGAAGCTCTTCGCGTTTTCGCAGAAGGGCGCGAAGAAGGCGCGCGTCACGCTCGAGTTCGACCTCACGGGCGAGGGCGACTGGCGGCCGTACAAGACGTACCTCCTCGCCGACGGCGCGACGGCCGAGGACGATTTGTCGGCGTCGCGCGCCTATTGGTGGCGCGTCGTTTCGGACGCCGCCTGCACGGCCACGGCCACGGTGGTCTACCGGTGAACGCGGCCGTCCAGGAGGCGCTTCCGCCATTGTCGGATTTGTTGCCGCAACGCGCACCGATGGTGTTGCTGAGCGGTTACGAGCCGCCGACGACGGACGATGCCGTTTGCGCGTGGGTGGACGTGTCGCCCGCTTCGCCGTTTTTCGACCACGCCGCCGGCGGAGTGCCGGGATGCGTCGCGCTTGAATACATGGCGCAGACGATGGCGCTTTTGGTGGGGATCAGGCGCCGTCGTGCGGGGTTGCCTCCGCAACTCGGCTTCGTGCTCGGATCGCGCAAGTTGTCGGTTGCCATTCCGTTTTTTACGCCGGATCGCCGTTACCGCGTGCAAGCGTCGTGCACGTATTCGGACGAGGAATTCGGGGCGTTCGACGTCCGTGTCGAAGACGCGTCTGGAGCCGTGGTCGCATCCGGCACCGTGACGGCGTTCCAGCCGGGCGACGATTTCGATTTGTCAAAGATGGAGAGCATGGGATGAAACGGGTGATAGTGACGGGTTCGAGCCGCGGAATAGGCCGGGCGGTGGCGCTCGATCTGGCGCGGGCGGGATACGATCCCGTGGTGCATTGCGTGCGGAATCTCGCGGCCGCCGAGTCCGTCGCCGCGGAAACGCGCGCGTTGGGAGGGTCGGGCCGCGTGCTGGCGTTCGACGTGTCCGACCGTTCGGCGGCGAAAGCCGCGCTGGACGCATACGTCGAAACCGAGGGCGCGCCGTACGGCGTGGTGCTGAACGCGGGCATCGCGGCCGACGCCGCGTTCCCGGCGCTTGAAGACGACCAGTGGGACCGCGTGATTCGCACGGATCTGGACGGGTTCTACAACGTTCTGAAACCGCTTGTGCTGCCGATGGTGCAGGCGCGCGCGCACGGGCGCATCGTGGCGATTTCCTCCATTTCCGGCGTGATCGGAAACCGCGGCCAGACGAACTATTCCGCGGCGAAAGCGGGTCTCGTCGGCGCGTCGAAAGCGTTGGCCGTGGAACTCGCGAAGCGGAAAATAACGGTGAATTGCGTGGCGCCAGGCGTCGTCGAAACGGAGATGGCGGACGGCGTTTTCGCCGAGGAGGCGTTGAAGGCGATTCCGATGAAACGCTTCGGCAAACCGGAGGAGGTGGCGGCGGTCGTCCGCTTTTTGCTGTCCGAGGAGGCGTCCTACGTCACGCGGCAGGTGATTCAGGTGAACGGAGGGATGTTCTGATGCGCCGAGTGGTGGTGACAGGGTGTGGCATTGTCAGTTCTCTGGGACATTCGGTGGCGGCCGCGTACGAGCGGCTCAAGACGCCGAAGAACTGCGTGCGCGCGTCAGACGACCTCAAAAGCTACAAGGGACTGCAATCCTGTTTGTGGGCGCCGGCCGATTTCGTGAAACCGCCGGAATACACGCGCAGGGTGATCCGCACCATGAGTCCCGTTTCGATGATGGCGTTGAACGCCACGGAACAGGCGCTTGCGCAGGCCGGACTCGTCGGCGATCCGCTGGTCAAAAGCGGCCGGTTTGGCGTTGCCTACGGCTCGTGTTCCGGCGGCGTGGACGCGATTGCGGATTTCAGTTCGGTGATTTTCACGCATGAAGTGAAAAACGTCACGAGCTCCACTTACATCAAGATGATGCCGCAGACCACGGCGGTGAATTTGTCGGTTCATTTCGGCACGACCGGCCGTCTGTTGCCGACTGGGACGGCGTGCACCTCCGGTTCGTTGGCGATCGGCGAGGCGTATGAGCAGATCGCCTGGGGCCGGCAGGATGCGATGATCGCCGGCGGAGCCGAAGAATTCAGCGTCACGCAGGTCGCGGTGTTCGACACGCTGTTCGCGACGTCGCGCCGGAACGAAGCTCCGGAAACGGCTCCAAGGGCGTTCGACCGGGATCGCGACGGCCTCGTGGTGGGCGAAGGCGCCGGCTCCCTGGTTCTCGAAGAGCGCGAACGGGCGAAGGCGCGCGGGGCGGAAATTCTCGCGGAAGTGGTGGGGTTCGGCATGAACACCGACGGCCGCCACGTCACGCAGCCGAACGCGGACACGATGGGCGTGGCGTTGAAGCTCGCGTTGGAGGACGCGCACCTTCCGCCAGAAGCGATCGGCTACGTGAACGCGCATGGCACGGCCACGGATTTGGGCGACGTCGCGGAGTGCGGGGCCACCGCTTCCGTTTTCGGCGCGGGAAAAGTGCCGTTGAGCACGATCAAAAACTACACGGGCCATACGCTTGGCGCGTGCGGCGCCATCGAGGCGATTTTGTCGATCGAGATGATGCGGCACGGGTGGTTTGCGCCGAACCTCAATCTCGTCACTCCGGACGACCGTTGCGGCGCGCATGATTTCATCGTCGGCGTCGGCCGGGAAATGGACGTCGAATTCGTGATGTCCAACAACTTCGCTTTTGGCGGCGTAAACACGTCGTTGGTGTTCAAGCGGGCATGAGCGGAGCGTTTTCCATTCTCGGTTTTGCGATTTTGCGCGCGGGCGACGCATCCGCGGGCGTGGATTTCGTGCCGCCGATCATGCGCCGGCGGCTTTCGCCGCTCCAGAAAATTTTCTTTTCGCTGGCGCATGCGGTGGAAGTCGCGCCTTCCGCGGCGACGGTGTTCGCGTCGCGGGACGGCGAAGACGCGCTCACTCGTCGCATCGTGGCCGATTTCAACGACGACGGTTCGGTGTCGCCGCAGCGGTTCAGCGCGTCCGTTTACAACGCCGCGCCCGGATTGTGGAGCGTGTTCACCAAAAACCGCGCTCCGTACACGGCCACGGCGTCCGGCGCCGATTCGCTCGAATGCGGATTGCTCGAGACGCTTTTCGCCGCGCGTCCCGCGTTGTTCGTGTACGCCGAAGAAACCGGCGGCGGATATGGCGCCGCCGTCGTGCTGGGCGAGCCGTCCGAAGGTGCGCGCACAGTTCGCGTCGCGTCTGGGAATCCGTCGCGCCAGTCCGTGGCGTTCGAAGATTTCGCGGCCTTTTTGGAAGGCCGGATTCCGGCATTGGAGGGCCGATGGATCGCGTTGTCGTGAGCGCGGTGCGCGGCGCGGCGTCGTTGTCGCTGTTTGCCCTGTTCGGACTGGGGGCGCTGGCGCTGGCGCCCGCGACGTTCGTTTTGCGCAACCGCGTTGCGTGCCAGCTGCTCGTGCGCGCGACATGGCGTCTGCTGCTGTGGGCGTTCGGCGCGTTTCACCTTGTGCGCGTGCGCGCCGAATCGCGCGACGGCGTCGATTTGCCGTCGTTGCGGGGGTGCGTCATTGCGGCAAACCATCCGTCGCTCATCGACGTGGTCGCGTTCGTGGCGACCGTTCCGAAAACGCTGTACGTGGCGAAGCGCGGGTTGTTGCGCAATTTCTTCCTGCGGTCGGTCGTGCGCGCCACGGCCTTGCCGGACGACGCGGGTTTGGCGGATGCCGCGATGCCGTATTTGGCGGCCGGATGGAACGTGCTCGTGTTCCCCGAAGGCACGCGGTCGCCCGAGGAGGGCGGACTGCGTCCGTTCCGCCGCGGCGCCGCGCAATTGGCGTTGCGCGCCGGCGTTCCTCTCGTGCCGGTGCGCGTTTTGCCGACATGCCGGATTCTGGGAAAGCGGCAACCGCCGTGGCGCGTGGGGGATCGGTGCGTCGTCTACACTCTCGACGCGCGCGCCCCGCTCGTGGCGGCGCGCGCCCCCGGTGAAGGCGTTCATGCCGCGGCGATCCGTTTGACGGACGCATTGCGCGTTGCGCTCGGTTGACGGACGTGGTAACATCTATGCCGTGTTTTGTGCAATCCGAATGGACTGAAATGAAAAAATCGTTGGTCAGGGAACGTTGGGCGCAGGGAAAGGTCGCGACGTGCGCGATTCTCCATTTGGCGGACGGAGCGTACGCCGAATTCGCGGCGGCGCAGGATTGTTTCGACTGCATTTGGTACGATCTGGAGCACGGGCCGATTTCGGTCGAGCGCGCGGCGGATTTGTTCCGCGCCGTGCGGCTGCAGGGCAAGGACGTGATGGCCCGTCCCGGCAAGGGCGAGTTCATGCGCATGGGCCGCATGCTCGAACAGGGCGCGAACGGCATCATGTATCCGCGCTGCGAAAACGCCGCCGACGCGCGGGAGTTCGTCCGGTGGGCGAAGTTCGCGCCGCTTGGCGAACGCGGGTTCGCCGGCGACAACGCGGAAGCCGGCTACGGCACGGCGGACGTGGACGCGTACGTGACGGCGGCGAACCGCGAAACCTTCCTCGCGCCGATGGTGGAAAGCCCCACGGCACTCGCGAACGCCGGGGAAATCGCGGAAACGGAAGGCGTGGACATGCTCTTCTTCGGCCCCGGAGACTACTCGGTTCTGAGCGGCATCCGCGGACCGCTCGATTCGCCGGAAATCCTCAAGGCGATCGAGAAAGCGTGCGGCGCCGCGCGCGCGGCGGGGAAGCACTTCGGGTCGCTGGCGATCACGGACGCGCAGATGAACCGCCTCAAAAACATGGGCGCCGACTTCTTCATGACGTATTCCGACATGGCGGCGATCGCGGACAGTTTCAAAATCACGGCGTCGCGTTTGGCCGCCGCGGGAGTGAGGTGAGAACGTGGGCGCGGAAGAAAAGAAACGGGCGTTGGTGACGGGCGGTTGCGGCTTTCTCGGTTCGCATTTGTGCCGCCGGCTGCTCAAGGACGGCTATCGCGTCGTGGCTCTGGACAACCTTTACACGGGTTCCAAGCGCAACGTGGCCGATTTGTTCGCGAATCCCGATTTCGCGTTCACCGAAATGAGCGTGGTCGATCCGCTCGTGGACCTCGGGCGTTTCGACGAAATCTACAACCTCGCGTGCCCCGCGTCGCCGCCGCACTACCAGGCGCGGCCGCTGTTCACCACCAAGACTTCCGTGCTCGGCGCGCTGAACGTGATCGAACTCGCGGTGAAATGCAACGCCAAGGTGCTGCACACCTCCACTTCCGAAGTGTACGGCGACCCGCTCGTGCATCCGCAGGTGGAAAAGTACTGGGGGAACGTGAACACCATCGGCGTCCGTTCGTGCTACGACGAAGGCAAGCGCTGCGCGGAGACGCTGTACGCCGACGCGATCCGCGAGATGGACCTCGACGTGCGGATGGTGCGCATTTTCAACACCTACGGGCCGGCGATGGATCCGCAGGACGGCCGCGTCATTTCCAATTTCGCGATGCAGGCGCTGCGCAACGAGGACCTCACGGTCTTCGGCGACGGGGCGCAGACGCGGTCGTTCCAGTACGTGGACGACCTCGTGGAGGCGTTCCGGCGCTACATGGAACTGCCGAAGGAAAGAATCCGCGCGTTCTTCGCCGAAAAGGGCCTCGGCGCGCCGGTGCTCAACACGGGCAATCCCGGCGAGTACACGATCAAGGAACTCGCCGAAGAGACGTTGCGCCAGATTCCCGAATCGCGGTCGCGGATAGTGGCGCGCCCGTTGCCGGCGGACGACCCCAAACGCCGCAAGCCGGACATTTCGCTGGCGAAGGAACTGCTCGGCTGGGAGCCCGAAGTCCCGCTCGCCGAAGGCCTCGCGAAAACGATCGCGTATTTCCGCGCGCGGTGCGCCGGCATTTGACGGCTCGGATCCGGCGCGTCGCGTACCAGGCGTCAAATTGAACTGGACGGCATGGATACTTTTGAGCGCGGTGTTTCTCGCGCTTTACGATCTCGCGAAAAAGGCGAGCGTTCGCGGCAACGCCGTGCTGCCGGTGCTTCTTTGCTCCACCTGTTGCGGGTGTGCGGCGTTTGTTGCGGGTGTGGTGTTTTGCGGACGGATGGCGGAGACGCTGGAGGCCGTGAACGGATGCGCAATCGGCCTTGCGGCAATCAAGTCGGCGATTGTCGCGACTTCGTGGGTGTTCACGTTTTGCGCGCTGCGGACGTTGCCGATCACAATCGCGACTCCGATTCGGGCGTCTGCGCCGGCTCTTGTTTTCGTTTTCGCCTTTTTCCTCTACGGTGAAATCCCCACGTGGATTCAGGGCGTCGGAATGTTGTCGGTCTTCGGCGGTTACGCCGCCTTCTCATGGGCGGGCAGACACGAGGGCGTCGACTTCTTCCGCAACCGCGCGGTGTGGTGCGCGATCGCGGGAGCGTTCTTCTCGGCGATCTCCTCGGTTTGGGACAAGTACGTTTTCCAGGTTGCCGCCGCGCCGGTGGAGACGGTGCAACTCTTCTTCCAAGTCGGGCTCGTGCTCGTGTATGCGGTTTTGCTCGCGGGTCAACGGTTTCTGCGGTTGCCGTCCTCGCGCTTCGAGTTCCGGTGGACGATTCCGGCGGTGGGCGTGCTTCTCGCGCTGGCGGACTGGCTCTATTTCCGCGGTCTCGCCGTCCCCGGCGCGCCGATTTCCGTCGGATCGCTTCTGCGGCGGTTTTCGGTGGTGCTGACTTTCGTTCTTGGGGCGCGTTTTTTCCACGAGACGAATCTCCGGCGCAAGGCGGTTGCGCTTGCGGCGATCGTGCTGGGCGTCGTTTTGCTTTGCGCGTGAGCGGACGATCGCCGGGTTCCCGCGTGTCGAAAGGTGCTATGGCGTTGTGCCGCCGCTTGTGCTATAATAAGGGCCAATCGGGGAATGAGGCGCGTTCGCGCCGAAAGGAAAACATGAAGAAATCGGTTTTTGCGATGGCGGCCGCGATGGCGGTCGCGACGAGTTTCGGGCAGGGCGCCGAAAAGACGGCGCCGGCGGCGGTTCCCGCCGTGAAGGACGCCGCGGGCGCGTCCGTCGCGCCGGCGAAGGCGCCGGCGTCGCGGCAGTTGCCGCCGGAAGTCCTCAAGCGGCTTGAAGAGCGCCGCGCCATGCGCCGCGCGGGAAATCCGTTCGGTCCGCAGATGACGGGCCGCGGCGTTTCCGCCCCGAGAAGCATGGGCAAGCTGAAGGACGGGCGCGAGGCGCGCGTGTGGCGCGTGCAGGGCGCGGGCGGGCTCGTGCTGGATTTCTCCGACTACGGCGGGCGGCTCGTGCGGTGCTACGCGCCCGACAAGTTCGGCAATCTCGCGGACGTGACGCTCGGCTGGAACACGGCGGCGGAATACGAGGCGAACGGTTTCTCGATGGGCACGCTCATCGGCCGCTTCGGCAACCGCATCGCCAAGGGCAAGTTCACGCTCGACGGCAAGGAGTACGCGCTGGCGCTGAACAACGACAACAACGGCGAGAAGTGCAATCTCCACGGCGGTCCGGACGGCTGGGACACGAAGCTCTGGGACGTGAAGCCGCTGCGCGAAGGACCCGTCGCGGGCTTGACGATGACCTACGTGTCGAAGGACGGCGAAATGGGATTCCCGGGCACGGTCACGGTGAAAGTCACGTACCGCGTGCTGCCGAACAACGTCTGGTCCGTCGACTACGAGGCCACCACGGACAAGCCCACCGTGATCAACCCCACGCACCATTCCTACTGGAACCTCGCGGGCGAATCGAGCGGCGACGTTTTGGGGCAGCGGCTCCAGATCTTCGCGGACGAGTACACGGAAGTGAAGAACCTCATTCCCGTGAAGAACGCGCCCGTGAAGGGCACGCCGTTCGATTTCACGCAGCCGAAGGAGATCGGCGCGGCGCTCAAGGAAGCCGCGGCGAACGCGCAGCTCAAGGAGGGCAGCGGCTGGTACGACCACAACTTCGTGCTGCGCGGCGAAATGGGCAAGCTCCATCCCGCGGCGTCCATGTGCGATCCCGCGTCCGGCCGCACGCTGGAGGTGTGGACCACCGAGCCCGGCATGCAGATGTACGGCGCGCAGGCGATGGACGGCACGATGAACGCCAAACGCGCGGGCAGGAAGCTGCCGCGGTACGCGGGCATCGCGCTCGAAACGCAGCATTTCCCGGATTCGCCGAACCGCCCCGATTTCCCGACCACGGTGCTGCGTCCCGGAGAGACGTTCAAGAGCCACACGGAATACCGTTTCGGCGTGGCCAAGTGAGAATCTGAAGTCAAAGGAAAAGGAGCCGACCATGGAAATCGTGTCCACCGAAAACGCGCCGAAGGCGCTTGGTCCCTACTCCCAGGCCGTCAAGGCCGGCGGATTCGTGTGGTGTTCTGGCCAGATTCCGATCGATCCGGCGGTAAACGCCGTGACGGCCGAAGGCATCGAGGCCCAGACGCGCCAGTCGATCACGAACCTCAAGCACGTGCTCGAGAAGGCGGGCGCGGGATTGGACAAGGTGGTGAAGACCACGGTGTTCATCAAGGACATGAACGACTTCGCGGCGCTCAACGCCGTCTACGCCGAAATGTTCGGCGAAACGAAACCCGCGCGCAGCTGCGTGGAGGTGGCGCGTTTGCCGAAGGACGTGCTCGTGGAAATCGAATGCGTCGCGGCGCTTTGAGGTCGTTCCCGTGGCCAGTCCCTCCATCGTGATCGCCGGCTCCGTGCTGGTGGACAAGCTGTACGAAATCGCCGAATACCCGAACGCCGGCGAGCTGACGCAGATCCGCAGCATTTCCCGCGCGCCCGGCGGGTGCGTGCCGAACGTGGCCATCGACCTCAAGCGGTTCGCGCCGGAGTTGAACGTCTGCGCCGCGGGCAACGTGGGCCAGGACGAAGACGGCGGTTTCGCCGTGGCCGCGATGGCGAGGAACGGCGTGGACGTGAAGCAGGTGCATTTCGCGCCGGACCGCACGAGTTTCACGGACGTGATGAGCGTGCCCGGCCGCGAACGGACGTTTTTCACGTATCCCGGCGCGAGCGCCGGCTGGGGATACTACGATTTCGATTTCGACCGCGTCCGCGAAGGCGACATGGTGCACCTCGGCTACTTCCTCCTGCTGGCGAAAGTGGACGCGGGAGACGGCTTGAAAATCCTGAAGGAACTGAAGCGCCGCGGCGCCGTGACCTCCATCGATCTCGTCACCGAAAATTCCGACCGCTACGCGCTGGTGCGCGAATGCCTGCCGTTCGTGGACAACCTCATCGTGAACGAGATCGAGGCCGAGCGGCTGTCGGGCGTGGCGCCGGGAACGGACCTGCGCGTCACGTGCGAGGCGTTGCGGGCGGGCGGCGTCAAGGACCGCGTGGTGGTGCATCTGCCCCAGAAGGGCGTGTGCCTTTCGCCGCGCGGCTGGTGCGAAATGCCGTCCGTGAAACTGCCGCCTTCCGCCATCAAGGGCAAGACGGGCGCGGGCGACGCGTTTTGCGCTGGCGCGCTGGCGGGCATCGCGCGCGGGCAGGCGGACGAGGAGATTTTGGATTTGGGCGCCGTGGCGGCGGTTGGCGCGATGCGCGCGCCGGGCGCGACGGACGGCGTGCAAACGGAAAAGGAGCTCAGGGAATATGTTGGCCAATTTGAATGACGTGCTCAAGCCGGCGCAAGCCGGAAAGTACGCGGTGGGGCTGTTCAACGCCACCGATTCGGACATGCTCGAGGCGGCGATCGCCGCGGCGGAGGAACTGCGCGCGCCGATCATCGTCGGCACCGCCGAAGTGCTGTTGCCGTTCGGCGACCTGAAGCTCATCGCGCCCGGCCTGATCGCGGCGGCGAAATGCGCGAGCGTGCCGGTGGTGGTGCATTACGACCACGGCCTCACGTTCGAGCGCACGATGGAGGCGCTCAAGCTCGGCTTTTCGAGCGTGATGTTCGACGCGTCCGCGAAACCGCACGACCGCAACCTCGCCGAAACGGCGGAAGTCGTCAAAATCGCGCATGCGTTCGGCGCCACGGTGGAAGGCGAAATCGGCCACGTGGGCGAGGCGGCGAAGGGCGACGAATCGCTGGCGGACATGTACACCACGCCGGAGGAGGCGGACGAATTCATCCGCGCCACGGGCGTGGACGCGCTGGCCGTCGCGATCGGCAGCGCCCATGGCGTGTACAAGAAAAAACCGATGCTCAACGTGAGGCGGCTCGCGGAAATCCGCGCGAAGGTGGACGCTCCGCTCGTGTTGCACGGCGGCAGCGGCCTTTCGGACGACGATTTCCGCAACACGATCCGCGAGGGCGTCGCCAAGGTGAACGTGTTCACCGACTTGTGCCTCGCCGGCGACGCCGCGATGGCCGAAGGCCTAGAAAAGAAGCTCGGCTACCTCGAAACGCGCAACCTCAAGGTGGCGAAGATCAAGGAAGCCGTGATGACCAAGATGAAGGTTTTCGGCTGCGCGGGCAAGGCCTGATCGCGGGAACCGGGAAAGGGGAAACGGGGATGAACGGAAAACGGTTGGCGTCGTTGGACGCGGTGCGCGGGTTCGACATGTTGTTCATCATGGGCGGGGAAGGGCTCGTGTGCGCCGTCGCGGCGCTGTTCGGTTTCCCCGAATTCGGGAAAACCTTCGGCCACGTGCCGTGGCACGGGCTCCATTTCATGGATCTCGTGTTCCCGACGTTCCTCTTTCTCGCGGGCGCGAGTTTTCCGTTTTCCGCGGCGGCCAGCGCCGCGCGCGGACTGTCGCGCGGGAAGGTGGCGTTGCGCGCGCTGCGGCGCGGCTTGACGCTGTTCGCGCTGGGCGTAGTCTACGGCGGACTGCTCGCCAACTTCAATTTCTCCGATTTCCGCGTGTGGAGCGTGCTGGGCCGCATCGGCCTCGCGTGGATGTTCGCCGCGTGGATCTACCTGTACGTGCGCGACGCCAGGGCGCGCATCGGCGTGACGGCCGGGTTGCTGGCCGCCACCACGCTGGTGACGCTGTTCGTGCTGGCGCCCGGGGCGCCAGCCGGGGCGGATCCGTTCTCGCCCGAATGGAATCTCGGCTGCTGGCTCGACCGAACGCTCACCGCTGGCCACACGTATCCGTGGGCGGGCAGCGGCGTCAAGGAGTGGGCGGGCCGCAAGCTCTTCGATCCGGAAGGGTTCGCGGGGCTGGTGCCGGCGATCGCCACGGCGCTTCTGGGCATGTTCGCCGGGGACCTCGTGCGGCGCGGCGACGGCGCCGCCACCAACCGCAAGACGGGGCAGCTATTCCTGTATGCGCTCGTCTGCGCGCTCGCGGGATGGGCGCTGTCGTTCGTTTTTCCGGTCAACAAGGCGCTGTGGTCCCCGAGCTTCGCGCTCGTGGTGGGCGGCATTTCGTGCGCGGCGTTCGCGACGTTCTACTGGCTCGTGGACGTGAAGGGCTGGACGAAGTGGAGCTTCTTCTTCCGCGTGATCGGCATGAATTCGATCACGATTTACCTGGCGCAGACCGTGATCGGTTTCGGCCATGCGCGCGATTTTCTCTTCAAGGGGCTCGCCGGGTGCTTCCCGGCGTCCGTCGGCGCCGTCGTGATGCAGCTCGGCTACATTGCGACGTGCTGGGCGTTCCTGTATTTCCTGTACAGGAAGAACGTGTTCTTGAAGGTTTGAGTTTTCGCCAGAGTGGTGGAATGGCAGACACAGGGGACTTAAAATCCCTTGACGGGTTTCCGTCGTGCGGGTTCGAGTCCCGCCTTTGGCACTTTCCCGACAGCATTTTTGAGGGGGCAGGCCCGCAAGAGCGTCGAACGCACGTGCTTGCTGCCGGCGATTTGCGGCTTTGCCCAAATTTCGCCGTGGAAATAGTATCGTCTTGACTTGTCGCTCGGAATTTCATATACTAAGCGGAACTTTTTTGGGGCATCAAAGCCGATCTTGGGTCGGAGAAGGGCATGAGCGTGAATTCGATAGAGGCGTTGATTGGATTGCAGGATACGGACGGAATGATTCGCGATTTGGAACGCGAGGCGAAAGATCTTCCGCGCCGCAAAGCCCAGGAAAACGCGCGGCTCAAAGGCGTGACGGCCGCAGTCGAGATCGCCAAGAACCAGTTGGAGGCGCTTCGTGCGCGCATCAGCGAAACGGAAGAGGACGCGGCGGCGTGCCGCCAGCGCGTCAAGGAGCTGAAAACCCAGCAGGCCACGAGCAATTCCAACAAAGAATACCAGCAGCTCGCCGCCGCCATTGAAGGGCTTGAACACGAAGCCGACGCGGCTGACGCGCGCGGATTCGCGCTCGCGGAGGACGATCTTCCGCGTCAGGAACGTTTGCTCAAGGAGGCCGAAGAAAAGTTCGCGGCCGAGCGTGGCGGGGTGGACGGGTTTTGCGACGAACTCGAAACGCGCCTGGCCGAGGTGAAAGCCGAGCTCGACCGTCTGGCCGAGGAGCGCAAGGCGAAAGCCGCTTTGGTGCCGCCGAAATCGTTGTTGTACTACGAGCGCCTGCGCACGAAGCGCTGGCCCGTGGTGGTGACGCTCAATTCCGACGCCGTGTGCGAAGGGTGCCATCTCAAGGTGCCGCCGAGCACGGAGCAGATGGTCGAGCACAAGTTGGAGCTCGTCGCCTGCACGAACTGCGGGCGTCTCCTGTACCGCGATCTTTGACATTTTTCGGTGACGCCGTGCGAGCGACCGGTCGCGTCCGCAAGGACGAGGAAAGTCCGGACTCCACAGGGCAGAGGACCCGGTCGTCAAGGCCGGGAGGGCGGCGGCAAACGCCGCTCATGGAAAGCGCAACAGAAAGCGAAACAGCCGGTCGGCGGGAAACCACCGGCCGGTGATGGTGAAAGGACGGGGCAAGAACCCGTCGGCGCGGCTGAAACGACGCGCGCAAGGCAAGCCCTCCTCGGAGCAAGATCAAATAGGGGATTGAACGGACGGCCCGTCCGGTTCGCGCCCGCAAGGGCGCGGTGAAGTCCCGGGTTGATCGCTCAGATGAATGACCGGAGTTCCCCTCGGGGAATGAACAGAATCTGGCTTATTCGCCGCACGGCGCCACCGACTTTGCCGCCTTGTCGGCGGCGGATTGACGAGGAGGAAATCGGGATATGCCAAAGTGCATGAAACTTGGGGAAATCGTGTCTTGGATGGACGAGGCGCTCGCGGTGGGCGCCTTCGCGGACGACATGTCGAACAACGGCGTGCAGATCGAACGCGACGGCGACGACGTGTCCAAAGTCGCGTTCGCCGTGGACGGGTCGCTCGCGAGCGTGCGCGCGGCGGCGAAGGCCGGCGCGCAGCTTCTGGTGGTGCACCACGGCATCAGCTGGGGCGGCGGCATCAAGCGCGTCGCGGGCGGCGTTGGCGACGTGGTGCGCGCGGCAGTGAAGGCGGATCTCGCGCTCTACGCGTGCCATCTGCCGCTCGACGCGAACAAGGCGTACGGCAACAACTGGGAGCTGGCGCGGTTCTTCGGACTGAAGAAAATCGCGCCGGCGTTTTCGTACCACGGGCACGTGATCGGCGTGACGGGCGTCAACAAACACGGGCGCAAGATCGGCATCTGCTCCGGCGGCGCGGGCGAATTCGCGGAGACGGCGAAGTCGCTGGGGTGCGACCTGTACGTCACGGGCGAAGCGAGCTGGGGCGACGTGATCGCCGCGGAAAACTGCGGCATGGAAATGGTTTGCGCGGGGCACTACGAGACGGAGACTTTCGGCGTCAAAGCGCTTGCGCGCGGCATGAAACGCCATTTGGGCGTGGAAACGGTTTTTTTGCCGCGATGAACGGTTTTCCGCCTTTCGCACTTTTTTTCAAATACCCCCTTGCGCGAAAAGGCCCAATGGAGTATACTACTGACTCTTTCTTGAAAAAAGAGAGGCCATTATAGCTCAGTTGGTAGAGCACTTCCTTGGTAAGGAAGAGGTCGGCAGTTCGATTCTGCTTGATGGCTCCATTTTTCGGGAAAGAAGAAGACACAACAACTCACAGGAGACCAGAAATGGCTAAGGAAACATTCGATCGCGGCGGCAAGCCGCACGTGAACGTCGGCACGATCGGCCACGTCGACCACGGCAAAACCACCCTCACGGCCGCCATCACGCACGTCCAGTCCCTCAAGGGCCTTTGCGAAGAGATCAAGTACGATCAGGTCGCCAAGGCCTCCGAAAGCGCCGGTCGCCGCGACGCCACCAAGATTCTCACGATCGCGTCGTCCCACGTCGAGTACGCGACGGAGAACCGCCACTACGCGCACGTCGACTGCCCCGGCCACGCCGACTACGTCAAGAACATGATCACGGGCGCCGCGCAGATGGATGGCGCGATCCTCGTGGTTTCCGCGGTCGACGGCCCGATGCCCCAGCCGCGCGAACACGTGCTTCTCGCCCGTCAGGTCGGCGTGCCGAAAATCGTGGTGTTCCTCAACAAGTGCGACCTCGTCGACGACGCCGAAATGCTCGACCTCGTCGAAATGGAAGTGCGCGAACTCCTTTCCAAGTACGACTACGACGGCGACAACGCCCCCGTGATCCGCGGCGCGGCCTATCCGGCCACCCAGGCGGCTTCGAAGGACGATGCGGCGTGCAACTGCATCACGGAGCTCATGAACGCCCTCGACTCCTACATTCCCGAGCCGCAGCGCGAGCTGGACAAGCCGTTCCTGATGCCGATCGAAGACATCTTCTCGATCGAAGGCCGCGGCACGGTCGTCACGGGCCGCGTCGAGCGCGGCACGATCAAGGTCGGCGAAGACGTCGAAATCGTCGGTCTCAAGCCGACGGCGAAGACGGCCGTCACGGGCGTCGAAATGTTCCGCAAGCTGCTCGACCAGGGCCAGGCCGGCGACAACATCGGCTGCCTCCTGCGCGGCACGAAGAAGGAAGAAGTCGAGCGCGGCCAGGTTCTCGCCAAGCCGGGTTCGATCACGCCCCACACCGAGTTCGAAGGCCAGGTCTACGTCCTCACGAAGGACGAAGGCGGCCGCCACACGGCGTTCATGAAGGGCTATCGTCCGCAGTTCTACATCCGCA
>JAKSOX010000049.1 GCA_024405335.1 Kiritimatiellia bacterium | reverse complement strand
TGGAACGCGTCTTGATGACGTTGCCGCACGCGCACGTGATCGTCGCGTCTTCGTATTTAGGATGGATGCCGTCTTTCATTTTCTCTGGTGCCTTTCAAAAAAGTTCGTGCATTATACCATGTCGAACGCGAGAACGCAACCACGATTTTCGTTGCGTCGGAGATGGAACTGTAAGAACAAGACGAGTTCAAAAAGTATAAAGCAGTCTGACATCTTTTATTTTTTGAGACTCACAATCGCGGCGATTTTGCGGAGACGCGGTCGAGCGCGTTGAACACGCCCGCCAGAAGCGCGCCGGAAATGGAATGCCACGTACACGACACGGCGGCGGCGATGGCCGCCTCGGGCAAAAGCGGGAAATGGCGCGTGGCGAGCACCGTCGCCAGACCGGCGTTCTGCATTCCCACCTCGATTGCAATCGTACGTTTCTTCGCGCGCGAAAACCGCGCCAACACGCCCGTCGCGTACCCGCCCGCGTACCCAAGCGCGTTGTGCAGGAACACCGCCGCGAACACCGTCCAGCCGGATTTCGCGAACGCCGCGCCCTGCGCCGACACCACGCCGCCCACGATGCACGCCAGCCCGACGACGGCCACGCCGGGCATCACCTTCATCGTCTGGCGGAAACCACGCGCCGCACCGAAAAAATGGTTCAGCAGAAAACCGAGCGCCACGGGCGCCAGCGTCACCACCAACACGCTCTTGAACATGCCCAAGGCGTCGACGTCCACGAGTTCGCCCGCCAGATACTTCATCAGCAACGGCGTCATCAACGGCGCCATTAACGTGGTGGTGGCGGTCATTCCCACGGAAAACGCCACGTCGCCCTTGCACAAGAAGCTCATGACGTTCGACGAAACGCCTCCCGGGCACACGCCCACGAGCACGAGCCCCACGGCCACCGGACGCGGCAAGCCGAGCGCGTGCGCCAGCGCGAACGCGATCGTCGGCATCAAAACGAACTGCGCCGCGGCGCCGATGGCAACGTCCAGCGGTCTTGACGCGAGGATCTTGAAGTCCTGCTCGGTGAGCGTCATGCCCATCGCGAGCATGATCACGCCCAAGATGGCGGTTTGCGCGTTGCCGCGCACCCAGCCGAAGGACGACGGCAGGAAATACGCCAACACGGCGACGGCCGTGACGAACGCCGGCGTCTGTTTCGCCAACCACTCGGAAAGTTTCACGAGCGTTCTCATGGTCTCGCCTCCAAAGTCGGATTGCCCGCGTCCCCGGCGGCGACTTCGAGCACTTTCCGAGCGCGCCACCCGCCCCACACGAACGGACGCCACGGTTTCACGTTCCGCACCCGCTTGACCACGTTGTCGTGCGCATCCAGAAAAATCGCGTCGATCGCGAAGCGCATGAAGAACATGTGGATGGAATTGCACTTGAGGATCAGCAATCCCCTGCCGGGCGGCAAACCGCGCCGGCCAATGAGCCCTTTGGCGCGCGCGAAGAAGGTGCGCGCGACTTCGGCGTCGTAGCCGAGGATGCGGACGCGCTCTTCAGACACCGCAGACGCCCTCCGAAAGACCGGCCCGGAAAAGCGCGCGGCGCACGAAGCCGTCCGCGCCGAGCACGATCGCGCCGCCGTCGAGGAAGCGCAGCCACGTCTCGCGCGTGAAACCGTCCACGGCGTCCATGCCCCGGAGCCACGCCGCAATCTGGAAATCGTGCGACGCGAACACGCCGAACCGCCCCGTGAACACGGAAAGCGCCCAGCGTTCGAGTTCGCGCGCCCCCGCGCGCAGTTCGGCGAGGCCGGGGCCGCGCCCCGTGGCGAAATACTCGAACACGTGGTCGAAGAAACGGCCGTCGCGGAACCATTCGAACACGGCGCGCTGGTCCGCGAAAACCGGAGTGCCGTTGCCGAGCGGATCCGCGTCGGCGACGACCGCGGGATCGAGTCCCATGCCTTCGGCGATGCAACGCGCCGTCATGCGCGTGCGCAAAAGCGGGCTGGACAGGAACTGCGCGCCGTCCGCGCAATCCGCGAGCCGCCGCCCGAATTCGCGGCTCGTCTCTTCGCCAGTGGCCGTGATGGGCAGCGTTTCGCCGAAGGTGGGGTCGTTGACGTCCATCTTCCGGCGCTCGGCGTGGCGCACCATCAGCAGCACGCGGCTGCCGCGCGCGAGTTCGCGCCTGACGCCGCCGAAATCCAGCGTTTCCGGAACCAAGCCGCCGTTCGAGTCCACCGCCGCGCACCCGCTCGCAGTCACAACGCGCTTCTGATTTTGGCGATGCGCGCCATCGTCTTGGCGAACATCGCGGGCGTCTGGCTCTGGGCGCCGTCGCACTTCGCGTGCGCGGGGTCGTTGTGGACCTCCACGATGAGGCCGTCCGCGCCGATCGCCGTGGCGGCCACCGCCACGGAATCGACCATGAACGCGTGGCCCGTCGCGTGCGAGGGATCCACCACCACGGGCAGATGCGAAAGCCGGTGCAGCAGCGTCACCACGCCCAAATCGAGCGTGTTCCGGAGCGCCGTCTCGAACGTGCGGATGCCGCGCTCGCAGAGGATCACGTTCGGATTGCCCGACGCCATCACGTATTCCGCGCTCATCAGAAGCTCCTGCAGCGTCGCGGACATCCCGCGCTTGAGGAGAATCGGCTTTTTCGTGTAGGCGCCCACTTCCTTCAGCAAGTTGAAGTTCTGCATGTTGCGCGCGCCGATCTGGATCACGTCCACGTCGTTGAAGTGTTCGACGTCCTTGAAATCCATGAGTTCCGTGACGATCGGCAGGCCCGTTTCCTTCTTCGCCGCCGAAAGCATGTCGAGACCTTCCTTGCCGAGCCCCTGGAACGCATACGGCGACGTGCGCGGCTTGAACGCGCCGCCGCGGAGCATGGTGGCGCCCGCTGCCTTCACCTGCTTCGCCACGCCCACGATCTGCTCTTCGCTTTCGACGCTGCACGGCCCCGCGATGACGGAGAAATGGCCGCCGCCGATTTTCACCCCGCCGCAGTCGACGACGGAATCGTCCGGATGGAACTTGCGGTTGGCCGCCTTGTACGGCTCCTGGATGCGCTGGACGCTCTCCACCACGTCGAGCGCCTCGATGAGCCCGGGGTCGAGATGCGCCACGTCGCCGACGCAGCCGATGATCGTCTGCAGCGAACCGACCGATTCGTGCGGCGCGATGTTCCGCGACCGGAGCAGCTCCTTGAGGCGTTCGACTTGCGCGGGTTCCGCGCCCTTCTTGATGACGATGATCATGTTCGTTTCCTTCTCTCGTTTTTCGAATCGCGGCCGTCTTCAACGGTCATCCCACTTTTTCCTGCAGCCGGTCGAGCAGCTTCCGGAGGCGTTCCTCCTCCTCCTTGTCGCCATGCTCGATCGCCCAAGTGAGCAACATGTCCACTTTCTGAAGTTCTTCAAAATCCTTTTTCGTTCCGCAACACGGCATGGCGATCTCCTTGGCCGCGCATTATACCACGTGCCGGGCTTAAAGCCAAATCCAATGCGCTTGGCTTTCGTCTCCCCGTACCGGTTGCGGCTCGCGGGGAAGCGGCGGGCGGACGGCGGAACGCGCGCTATCTCGCCGCGTGCGCGGCCGCGTCGGCGGCGAGGCGTTCGATCGCGGCCCAGTCGCCCTCGGCGAGCGCCTTCTTCGGCACGATCCACGTGCCGCCAGCGGCCACGACTTCGGGGATGGCGAGGTAGTCGCCGAGGTTTTCCGCGTTCACGCCGCCCGTGGGCATGAATTTGACGCCCGTGGAACGGAACGCGCCCAGGAGATTCTTGATCATCTTCGCGCCTCCGGCCGCTTCCGCGGGGAAGAACTTCACCAGCGTGAAACCCGCCGAAAGCGCCTGGCTCAACTCGCTGGCCGTGGCCACGCCGGGCACGAACGGAAGCCCCAGCTCGCGCGCGGCCCCGTACGCCGCCGGATCCAGCCCCGGCGCCACGCCGAACGCCGCGCCCGCCGCGTGCGCGGCGCGCACCTGGTGCGGCGTCAACAGCGTGCCCGCACCCACGACCGCCTCGGGCACCTCCGCGCGGATGCGCGCGATGGATTCCGCCGCCGCCGCCGTGCGGAAAGTGATTTCCAGCACCTTGAGCCCGCCCTTCACGAGCGCCCGCGCGAGCGGCGCCGCCTGCGCGACGTCCTCGATCACGATCACCGGCACCACGCCGGCAGCCTTCAGTTGTCCGACCAAGTCCATGTCGCACCTCCCGTTTTCGCCCTCAAGTGAACCGCAGCGCCATCAAGCGGAACACGTCGAAGAAATCGACCGGCCACAGCCGCGTGGGCAAATCCGCTTCGAGCGGTTCCTGCAGAAACCCCGGCAGTTCGGGAAAGAAGTCCAGCCCCGTCAGCCGTTCAAGTTCGTCCACCGTCACCAGATGGTGGACGGGAAACGCGCCGAAGCGGATCGTCTGCGGCATCACGAACGCCATCGCGCGCACGCCGTCCGCCGTCTGCGCCGCGATCACTTGCCAGCAGGCGTCTGGCACGTCCACCTCCGTGCCCGAAACGCGCTCGCCCGACGACGACGGTATCGTGCCGGCGACCACCCAGATTTCGCCGTAGCGCCGCGTCCACACGTCCGCGATGGCGCGCTCCACGAAACGCCACGGCCCGCGGTTGAGCGACGGCGACTGCGGCGCGACGTTCGTCATCAAAAACGTCTTGCGCTGCTCGTCCGGCCCGAACCGCGTGGCGATCGCGTGGTTCGGCGCGAGATGGCCGCGGTCGTACCCAGACCGCGCGTACGCGTCCGCCGACGGGCAATTCGGCACCTCCGGATCGCGCCGGAACGAAGGCCGCTTGCCCGCTTCGTGCGCCGCCTCCGCGGGCACGTGGTAGCCCACCCACACGGCGTGGCCGAGTTTCCGCGAATACCCCACCGTGAATTCGCCGCGCGGCATGATCTGGACGTCCGTCGGCGCGGGCGCGCCGACGCGCTTCGGCGCACCGGCGAAGAACACTTCGTTCGCGGGCGGCGGTTCGTCGTATTCGTACACGGCGTCGTGGCCGGTCCAGCCCAGGCCGTCCGTGACGAGCAGCGCGCGGTCGCCGAACCATTCGAGCGGCGCGCAGATCGCGGCGGGCCACGACGCGCGCTTTTCCTCCAGCCACGCCAGCGGATGGCTCGCGTACCAACCGCCCAAGAGCGACATCGCGGCGTAGAACGCCAGCGAAACGAACGTGAACCGGCGTCCGAACAGCCGGACGCCCCCTTTGCCTTTTTTCTTTTTCTTTCCCATCGTTTCGATTCCGGCGTCGATCGTCCGTCACGGCTGCACGATTTCCGGGTGCAAACGGCGCACGTAGGTGTAAACGCCTTCCAGCGCGTCGGAGAACTCCGCGAACGTGAACGTGTCCGGCACCAGTTCCGCGTGCGGATCCGGAATGACGGACACGCGCCCCTTCGGCGGCGGCTCCTTCAACAGCGAAAGGTTTTCCTCGGCGGACGCGATCACCGCCGAAGCGTGACGGACGGTGGACTTCCCGACGCCGCCGCGCCGGATTTCCGCGACGTACGCGAAATGGTTTACCGTGGCGCGGTCGACCCACCGCGCCACGTCCGCCCCTTCGTCGATCCCGTGCAGCACCGCGTAGCGGCGGGAGGACGCCAATGCGACGCCCACGAGGAAAAGCCCGATTCTGGACGGCGGCACCCATTTCGGCAGCGTGAACGTCCGCACGTCCGGCGGCAACGCCGCCGTGAGAATTGGATTGGGGCGCGGCGTCAGCACGTCCACCGTCCAACCGCTGCGCATCAGCGCCGCGGCCGTGTCCTGCACGCGCAGCATCTCCTGCGCGGACTTGCCGGCGTGGACGGACGTGATGACGAGCGCCGCGGGCACGGTCACTTCTCCGGAACGGACTGGACGGCCATCAAGAGTTCGTGCTTTTCGCCGGGCGCGATTTCGATCGCGTCGGGACGGAACAGCGTCGCCGGCTCCACGCACACGAAGTTGCGCCAGTCGTCGGCGCGCAGGTTGCGGTCGGTCTTCTCCTCGGGGCCGGGATTCCACACCACGAGCTTCTTGTTCCCGCGGCTCATGATCGCGATAGCGCGGCGGAGGCCGGGATCGAGAATCGCGAACTCGTTTTTCTCGGTGGTGAACACGTGGTCGTGCGGCGCCGTGAACGCGAGGTCGCCCGTCCAGGTCGCGTCCGCCACGTCCGTCTTGCGCGCGTCGCAGAACGCGCAGCCGTCCACGCCGCGCACCGTCACGAGGTCGCGTTCGCGCACAAGGAAGTACGGGTGGAACCCTTCCGTGATCTTGAACGGCACGTCGCCCGTGTTCGTGGTGAGCAGGCCGAGGTTGAGCTTCATCGACACGGAAATCTTCAGCTGCAGGTCGAAATCGTACGGCCAGAGTTTTTTCGTGGCGGGGGACGACTTGAGCCCGAGCGTGAGTTCCGTGAGGTCTTCGGAATACTCCGACCCGCGCACTTCCCAGATGCTCCGGCGCGCGAAGCCGTGGCCGTACGCGCCCGGTTCGCCGCAACGGCCGAACCAGGGCCAGCACACGGGAATGCCGCCGTGGTCCGCGCGGTCCGGACCGAACAGCATGGTCGGCGGCGCGAAGAGAACGGGCAGGTTCCCCGTGGGCTTGTAGGAAAGCGTCTGCGCGCCGTACAGCGAAATTTCGGCCGTGCCGTACTGGTTCGCCAGGGCGGCGATCTGCACGCCTTCGTCGTTTTCGCGGAACACGATGCGGCCGGGCGCGCCGTAGCGGCGGTTGAGTTCCTCGCAGGTCATCGGGCGCCCCCTCAGATCAGAAACGGCGTCTTCGCCGTGGTGGTGAATTCGCGCGCCAGCCGCGCGGACAGGCGCAGCGGCACGTTCACGGCCCACCCGCACGCGTTCAGGATGGCGCCCAGATCGCGGCTGCGGAGTTTGAACCACGCGAGGATCACGCTCGGCAGCGACACCGCCAGCACCACGCACGCCAAACCGACGAGCACGTGCCACCAGGGCATGCCGGAAACGGCGCTCATGAGGCCAGCGAACGCGGCGCCCACCATGCCCACCCCGATGCCGATCGCCGCCACGGAGGAGGCCATCGCCGCGCCGTTCGCGCCGCCGTTCGGCGCGGGGGCGGGCGGCGGCTGCGCCGCCTTCTGGATGGACGCGGAAACGCCCGCCGTCGCCTTCTCCTGCTTCGCGGAAAGGAACTTCTTGCAGGCGGCGGAAATGCCGCCGAAGAGCTTCGCCCACGGCGCCCAGAACGCTTCGGACAGCGACACCTGCGCCTCCACGACGCGCGTCACCGTCGCGTCCCACGCGCAGTTGTCGCGGTCGAAGAACAGGCCGTTGCGGCCCGCGTAGAGCGGCGCCGTCTTGCCGGCCGTGACCACGGCGCAGACCGTGCGCGTCGCGCCCGACTTCTTGGACACGAGCTTGGCGTACACGAGGCAGCACTTGGACTTCTCCGCCAACGCGGCGTGCGCGCCTTCGTCGGCGACGTCGAAACACAGCGAGAACGCGCGCCCGTCCAGGTACAGCGTGCCCGTCTGGTAGATGGCCGGCGTGCCGCGGCCGTACAGGCGGGACTGGCACACGTAGTTCTGCAGGAATTCGCCCAGGTGGAGCTTGTAGCGCAGAAGCCGCTCTTCGTCCTCCAGCGCCGCTTTGGTCGCGGCGGCCGCCACCGGCTTCGCGGCCAACCACGCGCGGTAGGGCGCGAACTTCGCCTTGAGCGTTTCCCAGTCGCAGCGCGTCAGCGCGGCCTTCGCGCCCAGCAGCGGCTCCACGGCCTGCGCGACGAGCGCGCGCACGCAGGCCTGCCATTTGGGGTTCAGGTTCGACGCGAGCGGCAACTCCTTGTCCGGCTCTTCCGTCACGAGCGGCAGGTCGTCGGGCACGGCGAAGAAGCCGTCGATCGCCGCCTCCACCGCCGCGAGCGCCGCGTTCGCGGCTTCCGTCTTGTCGCCCAAAGGAAGGATCGAGGTGTCTTCCGCCGGTTTCTTCGCCCAGGCGTCGGAGGCTGCCTTGTCGACCGCGTTCAGCGGCGCCTTCGCGAGGTCGGTCTGCTGCGCCATCACTTCCGCCAGACGCTTCTCGGCGTCGGGGTTCTCCAGAAAAAGTTCGGCGAGGTCCACGCCCTTGCCGACGAGCCAGTCCACGGCCGCCAGCACTTCGGACTGGTCGATGCGGCCCTTGCCAGTCGCGTCGAGCAGCTCCAGCGTGCGCGGATCGAAGCGCAATCCGCGCGTCGCGCAGGAAAGGACCGTCCACAATTTGCGGTCGAGGTCCTTGAGGTTGGACACGTCGTCGGCCGTCTCGACGCGCACTTGCACGAGACGCCCGGCTTCGAAGAAACGCCACTTGTAGGAATTTTTCATGCGCACATTATACCACGTGTTGCAAGTCCCGTGTGGACTCGGAGTCGTCTGCCGTTTTGCCGCTCACTTCAGATCTTTGACGGAACCGTCTGGGAAGAGTTCGAAAGCGTCGTAGTCGGGCAGACCGGGCTTGCGCCAATCGCGGCTGCGCACCACGATTTTCTCGGGCGAGACGTCGAGCGTCATCGTTTCGCACTGGCGGCCGATGACCTGGCAGTATTTGAACTGCGTGAGATCTTCCTTGCTCGCATATGGCGGCGGCAGCACGCCCTTCTTGTTCGGCCTGCCCGCGGGAAAGGCCTTGAGCGCCGCCGCGCCGGGGTCGTGGCGCGTGTACACGTGCGTGTGGCCCGCGAGGAAGAGGTGGATTCTGCCCTCGGGCGTCGCGTCGTTCAGTTCCGCCGCGATTTCCGGACCGAGGTTCGGGCTCTCGGCGGCGTCCGCCGGCCAGCCGAAATGGTTGCACACGACGCGGTACGTCGCCCGCTTCCACGCATCCGTCTTCTTGAGTCCGCGCAGCCATTCGAGCTGCTCCTTCAGGTACGCCGCCAGCTGTTCCTTGCCGGCAGGCGAATTCTGCCACTCCTTGTTCGTGTCCAACACCACCCACAGCACGGGACCCTGCGTGAACGAGAAGTAGTTGCAACCCGAAGGATGCCCCTGGAAACGGCCCCACTGGCCGATGTGCTGGCCGGAAGCGTCGTGGTTGCCGCGCACGAACACGGTGGGCTTGCGCTTGCCCCAGAGCCGGCAGATGTCGTCCATGTATCCGTAGGTCACGTAAAACATGGCATCGCTCGCGAATCGATCCTCCACGTTGTCGCCCAAGAGCAGGTAGAAGTCGGCCTTCTCGGCCTCGGTGCGCTCGTACATGGGATCGAGGTTCAGCCGCGCGCCGCCGTGGAAGTCGGCCGTGGCCCACACGCGGTAGCGGTCGCGCTTCGGATCCATCGTGGTGAACGAATACGTTTCGCGGCCCACGACGATGCCGGTGTACGCCGTTTCGAGCCCGCTCATCGCGGTGACGAAACGGTACTCGTAGACGGTGCCCGGCTTGAGGTCCCGAAGATGGAAAAGGTGCACGTCTTCCGAATAGTCGATCGTGCCGCACTTGGCGTTCCAGCGGCGCGTCCACGCCTCGGTTCCCTTTTCGCGCCATTCGATCGCCGCCCCCACGCGGATGCGCGTGACCATGCCCACGGTCATGCCGGTGGTGGACGGGTTGATCAGCCACGGCCCGTGCCATGGCTTCGTGAAGTCCATTTGCTGGCGCACGTTGGTTCCCGCGTCGGGATCCTCCGTGAGCACGGGCACAACCTCCCAGTGCCGGTATTTCGTCCAAAGCGTTTCTTCCGCGTTCGCCGCGCCTGCCGCGCAAAGCGCAGCCGCAAACCAAACCACGTTCTTCTTCATGTTCCGTTACTCCTGTTTTGACGGCCGATTCGCGCCTTTTGGTTCAGTCGCCTTCGGCCACGAACAGCAGCTGGTTGCACACCTTGCGCTCGCGGCCGAGGATGTTGTCGATCGTGTGGTTCATCGTCCAATGGGCGGCGGAACCTTCGGAAACGTGCTGCAGCTCGTTGACCCCAGCGGGAAGAAGATCCTTCCGGACGACCATCGTCGTCGAACCTCCGCCGTCGAGGCACATGCCGTTGAAACAGCCGAACGCGCGCAGAAACGTGTGCACCGTGCCGTAGCCCATGCCCTCCGACCGTGGCGTGCGGCCGTCCACGACGCAAACGCAGAGCACGCCGTTGGTCGCCTCCCCCATGAACGTGTAGGGCGCGGAGCCCCAGGAAACGCCGTCCAGCGTCTGCCTGCCGCCAAGAAGCCCCAGCGCTTCGGTGGAAAACACGTCGGTCCAACCCTCGCCGTTCGGGTGTTTCTTCCACCAGGACGCGTCGAAGAACTCGTAAGTCTTGTCGTCGTTCAGCGCGAGACCGCCTTCTTTGTGGCCGTCCTTGACGACCTTCCCGTCCATCTTCGCATACCACATGGGGAAAGTGCAGTTGACGCCGAAAAGCGCTTTGCGCCGGCCGGCGACGTCGGAGGTCTTCCGGTTGCCGCCGCCGTTCGCGCGGTTGTCCACGAACTCCATCCGCACCTTCGCCTTCCGGTAGTCGACGCGGATGACGCTGACGTCTTCCCGGCCCTTGTTGTAGAGCTTCAGGAATTTCCCGTAGAAATACTCCACGCCCGGCAGCAGTTCGCACCAACGCGCGTCGGCCAGCTTCGCCGCGTCCGAATCGCGCAGTTGCGCCGGAAACTTGGCGACGGCATCCGCCCCCGACAGGACGGCCGTTCCTGCGCGGACGTGAAACGCGGTCGCGACGGCAACCGCCGCCAAAATGCATTTGGTCATGTCGCGGAATTTCTCCTTTGCCGGCATTGTGCCACGTCCTGTCCCCGTTGGAAACTCGCGTCACGCGACGGCGGCCACGAGATCGCGCGCGGTCGCTTCGATCTTGTCCCACGCGCCGGCGGCGATCCACTCCTTGTTGGAAAGCATGCCGCCAACGCCGACGCCGACGCAGCCGGCCTTCATGAACGAGCCCGCGTTGTCCGCGCCGACGCCGCCCACGGCGAGCATCGGCACGTGCGCCAGCGGCGCGCGAAGCGCCTTCACGTACGCGGGTCCCAAGACGCCGGCCGGGAAAATCTTCACGAAACTCGCGCCCGCGTCCCAGGCGTCCACCACCTCGGAGGGCGTGAACGCGCCGGGCATCGCCGCGATTCCGCGCCGCACGCATTCGCGGATCAGCGCGGGGTTCGCGTTCGGCGTAATCGCGTATTCGCCGCCGGCCTGTTCGAGCACGTCGAGCTGCTCCGCCGTGAGCACGGTGCCCGCGCCCGCGCGGACGGCGCCGCCGAAATGGCCGCGGATTGCCGAAATCGCCGCCGCCGTGTCCTTCCAGCCGGCGGGGTTCGCCTGGTCGAAGGTCACCTCCACCAGCCGGATGCCGCCCTTCGCGTACGCTTCGGCGAGCCG
>JAKSOX010000048.1 GCA_024405335.1 Kiritimatiellia bacterium | reverse complement strand
CTGCCGCAGTTCCGGAAAAAGGACTTGGTCTGAAGCTCGTAAAGACCGTACTTGACGACGTCGCCGTCGGGCGCCATCGCGTCCGCGGCCGGGACGTACTCGCGCTTAAGCGTGCCGTCCGCGCCGAAGACCTTGAGGGAATAGAACCGAAACGCTCCGGGCGTGGCGACCGACGAAGCAGGAGACAGGTTCTTTCCCAGGATGTGCGATCCGAAAAAGGCGAACGCGCTCCCGGGCGCATACTCGTCGCGGCCGCCCAAAGCCACCGACCCGAGCCCCGAAACCGAGGCCTTCTTCCGGCCGGCGTCCAGCGCGACCACGTAGTCAACCCCCACCGCGGCCGCCGCGTCAAGGACGACAGACTGCGCCTCGTCCGTTTTCGCGCGGTCGAACATGAACTTGGGACCGTCGGCCGTCAACCAGGCCGAAAAAGCGTCGCCTCCCAACCCATATCCATTCGTCCCCCGGCTGCAGAACAGATTCTGGTTCTTCGCGGGGAGGCTCGTCAGGCGGAGCTTCATTACGACCTTGTCGTCGTCCGCGGGCCAGTAGCCGGAATAGACCCACTGCTCGCCAGTCAGGTCCAGATGCCGGAGGCGATCGAAGCCCTGCACCTCGGTCGCCGCCCCCGACCCGACAGCCGGCCCCACTTCCGCCGGCGGACAGGTTCCGCTGAAATGGCGAAACACCTTCGTCTCGACGTCGTACATGCCATAGCACAACAGTCCGTCCACCTTGCAGGAAGCCGGCACGAAATGCCGGACAAGCTTGCCGTCGCCGTCGTAGATCTTGACGTAATAGACCCGGGAACGAAAGAAGTTCGTGTCGGGCTCGGGCATGGTCGGCGACAGCGCGTCTCCCTCCGTGTGCGCGACGAAAAAGGCAAGCACGCTGCCGGGCGTGAACGGGCCGGACTGCATCGCGTCCGTCAGCACGTTGGTCGTCGTCCCGTCGGACATTGTCGCCTTCAGCGCCTTGTAGTCGGCGCGCAGGACGTAGTCGCGGTCGAAGTCGGGAAGGAAGAGGTCGATCTGCCTGGAGCTGTTTCGGTCGATGCGCATCATGCCCGTGTCGCCGACGCGATAGGCGGACATGCACTGCCCGAGCCCGTCCGTCTGTTTCGTGCGAGAACAGTAGATGCATTCCGACACGCCCGGCTTGGATTCGTCGCGGACAAAGCGCAACTTGATTTCAATCGTGTCCAAGCACGACGGCCGGTAGCCGGAGTAAAACCATTGGCTGCCGGAGAGCTTGAAATATTCGTAGGTCGTCAGATGCCGGAGGCGGTCGAAGCCCTGCACCTCGGTCGCCGCCCCCGACCCGACAGCCGGCCCCACTTCCGCCGGCGGACAGGTTCCGCTGAAATGGCGAAACACCTTCGTCTCGACGTCGTACATGCCATAGCACAACAGTCCGTCCACCTTGCAGGAAGCCGGCACGAAATGCCGGACAAGCTTGCCGTCGCCGTCGTAGATCTTGACGTAATAGACCCGGGAACGAAAGAAGTTCGTGTCGGGCTCGGGCATGGTCGGCGACAGCGCGTCTCCCTCCGTGTGCGCGACGAAAAAGGCAAGCACGCTGCCGGGCGTGAACGGGCCGGACTGCATCGCGTCCGTCAGCACGTTGGTCGTCGTCCCGTCGGACATTGTCGCCTTCAGCGCCTTGTAGTCGGCGCGCAGGACGTAGTCGCGGTCGAAGTCGGGAAGGAAGAGGTCGATCTGCCTGGAGCTGTTTCGGTCGATGCGCATCATGCCCGTGTCGCCGACGCGATAGGCGGACATGCACTGCCCGAGCCCGTCCGTCTGTTTCGTGCGAGAACAGTAGATGCATTCCGACACGCCCGGCTTGGATTCGTCGCGGACAAAGCGCAACTTGATTTCAATCGTGTCCAAGCACGACGGCCGGTAGCCGGAGTAAAACCATTGGCTGCCGGAGAGCTTGAAATATTCGTAGGTCGTCACGGGAGTGGTCTTTGCCGCAGCCGCCCGCACGAGGGCCACGACCGCAAACGCCAGAATCGTCCACCGTCTCGTCGCGATCTTCATCCCGCCTTCCCCGTTTCTCCATTTTTTTGTTTCTTGTTTGGCCCGATTATACCATCTTCGGACGCCGCAAGCATCCCTTTTGTATTTTATTCAGCATCCCTCTTGTATTGCCTTCGGGCGTTGTGGTAGAATCTTCGGCATGCCATTGATCTTCTTCTTGAAATCTCCTTCCAGCAATGGCGCAGCCGAAAGAGGACTTGTCGGCGCGCGCGACATCGCCTCGAAACTCGGGTGGGTCGTCCGCGACTTCGACCTGTCCTCCGCCCTGTTGCCGCGTCTCGTCGAATTCTGGAAACCCGCCGGCGTCGTCGTCGAATGCGGCGAAATGACGCGCCCGGTCGACGTGCGGCCGTTCGGCAAAACGCCCGTCGTATTCATCGACCGCGACCCGTCGACGCTGGAAAAAGGCGGATTCAACGTGCTGCAGAACGCCGTGCTGACGGGCGAAGTCGCCGCGCGGGAACTGATGCTGACGGGCTACCGCCAGTTCGCCTTCGTCCCCTTCGCCGGCAAATGGTGGTGGAACGACGAACGCCTGCTCGGTTTTTCGAACGCTCTTGCGCTGAACGGATTCACCTGCCGCGCCTTCTCGACGCGGAATGCCGATTCAAATGCGCAAAGTTACCTCCTCGCCCTGCGCAAATTCCTCGCCGACTTGCCCAGGCCCTGCGCCCTTTTCGCCGCCAACGACAAGACCGCCGAACTCGTCATGCTCGAGGCCAAGGAACTTGGACTCGCCATTCCGGACGATCTCGCCGTCATCGGCGTGGACGATTACGAGCCGTTCTGCGAGCACACCGTTCCCCGGCTCTCGTCCATCCGTCCCGAACTCCGGCGCGGCGGCGAACTGTCCGTCCTCATGCTGGCCGCCATCTTGCGCGACGGCAAGCGCTATCGCGGCCCCCACGTCCGTCGCTACGCCGCCGAATGCGTCGTCCAGCGCGACTCCTCCCGCGTGTTCAAAGCTCCGCCGGACAGGGAAACCCGAGCGGCGCTGGACCTCATCCGGAAAGAAGCCTGCAACGGACTGAAAGCCGAGACGGTCATCGGCATCTACTCCTGCTCCCGCGGACCCGCCGCACGACGCTTCCGAGCCGCGACCGGACGGACGATCCAGGAGGAGATCCACGCCGTCCGGCTCGACCGCGTCAAAGCCCTGCTGTCGGACCGGAAGCTGCAACTGAAGGCGATTCCCGGCTTCTGCGGCTTCACGAGCCCGAACGCGCTCCGGAAGTTCTTCTTGCGCGAAACCGGCATGACGATGTCGGCCTGGCGCGTTTCAAAGAACCTTTAGCCCGGAGCGGCCGGATTCGGCCAATCCGCCGCGCCCGCGCCCGTCGGGCACGCGGGGTCGAGCCGCCGCCGCCTTTTCCGCTTCGCCCGGCCCCCATTTCGCCACCTTCACGTACGTAGACGGTGAAAGCATTGCAGACCTTCGGCCTTACAGGGCGAGAATCCGGTCGGCGAACGCGGCCAGATCGCGGTAGACGCCGGCGGCGCGGCCGTCGAGTCCCGTGGGCTGGGCATTCACGATGAACAGCTTGGCGCCGGCGCGCAACGCCAGTTCCGGCAGCCCGGCCGCCGGATACACCGTGAGCGAAGTGCCGAGCACCAGGAACACGTCGCTCGCAAGCGCCAGCCGCTGCGCCCCGGCGAACGCCGCCTCGGGCAGCATCTCGCCGAAAAACGTGATGTCCGGCTTGTAGACCCCGCCGCACGCGCAACGCGGCACTTCCGCCGTCTTGCGCATTTCGAGAATCTGCGCGAAGGTCTTTTCGTCCCCGCAGCGGCGGCAATGGTGCAGAATCGGCGAACCGTGCACCTCGTACACGCGCGACGACCCCGCCTTCTGGTGGAGCATGTCGATGTTCTGCGTGGCGACGCCCCGCAGTTTGCCGAGGTCCTCCAGACGCTTGAGCGCCTTGTGGACCGGTCCCGGCTCGTAGCGGGCGAGGCCGTAGACGAGTTCCGAGCAGCCGCGGTAGTAGATCGACGGGTCGCGGTCGAACCAGTCAACGTCGAAAATCCGTTCGGCGTCCTTTTGCTGGTAAAGTCCCTGCGGACCCCGGAAATCGGGGATGCCGCACAGCGTCGACACGCCCGCGCCCGTGAGGCAGCCCACGTTTTTGGCGTTCTTCAGCGCTTCGACAAGTTTCTCCATGGCGGATTCCTTTCCTACGGGCGCAACGCGGCGCGGAACGCCTCGGCGGTGCGCGGCGTCGCGGGGCGCAAAGACGCGAGCGGCCGTTCGAGCAGCGCGCGGCCGAGTTCGTCGTTCCATTCCTTCAACAGCGGATCGTCCCTGAACGGTTTTTTCTCCCCCGCGTCCAGACGGCGGCGCGCTTCCGCCGCGCATTTGCGCACGAGCGGCAGATACCAGTGGCGCACCATTTCGTACTGGTGTGAACGGCAATAGGGCGTGGTGGCGTTGTCCAGCAGCGTGCGTCCGAACCCGGGATTGCGGATTTTCTCCACGGCGTCGAGCCGCAAATACGACTCCCAGACGGAATAGTCGGTGTGGAGCGCCAGCAAATCGGCGAGGCGCGCCGCTTCGCGCTCGAACAGATCCGCCGCCGCGCGCGCGGCGGCGGCGTCCCCTTCGCCGCGCGTCCACGCGTCGAACGCCCGGAACAGTTTTTCGCGCGCGCAGAGGTTCAGCCGGTCGCACGCCGTGCGCGCCACGTCCAGCGCGTCGCGCCGCACGGCGGCGGAGCCGAACGACACGCTCTTCAGCGCGTCGTAGACGACGGGAACGGACGCCACCTGCGGTTCGAGGTCCTTGAACACGGGGAACCAATGCGGTGCGTCGGAACAGTTCGCGAGCCAGCCCGTGAATTTCTGCACGCAATTGTCGCCCCAGCCGGCGCCGGCCGTCATCGGCAGAAGCAGCCGCCACGCCTTTTCCATCGCCGCCGCGTCCTTCCCGTAGCGGTGGACGCACAGGTCGTGCAGCAGTTCCGGCACGGGCGCGGACGCGCCGTTCCAGCAGTTCGCCGTGAAATATTCGAGCGCCAGCGCGTCCGTGTGGCTGGATTCCGGCCAAATCGCGTAGCCCTTGCACATCGGGTCGTCCCGGATCGCGGCCTGTCGTTTGGCGACGAGGTCGTAGTCCATGCGCACGTCGATGCCGGATTCGTAGCAGAGGAAGATGCCGAACACGTACGGGAACTTCCGCACCACGCCCCACCGCGTGAAATCGTTCTTGCGCGATCCGCCGCCGCCGAGCCAGTCGTAGTCGTCGTCGCGGGCGTCGGCCTCGTAGTCCCACACGATCGTGTTCGCGGGGTCGAGATGCGGAACGAGCGCGCGCACTTCGTGCGGTTTCCAGGCGTAGTAGAAATCCCAGCCCGCGAGCAGCACCTTGGAATCGGGATAGGCCTTGGCCACGCGGTTGCACAGGTTCGTGATCACGTCGATTTTGAGCGCGAGGTTTTCCGCGCGGTTCGTGTAGACCATGCGCTCGCCGAGGCCGATCGTGTGCATGAGGTCCGGCTTGCCGTAGCCGGCCCGCATGAACGCCTCCGAAAGCCGCCAGTAGACGTCGTACCACTTGGGATCGCGCACGTCGAACACGCGCCCCGTGTCCTCGCCGTATCCGGTCGTGGCCTGCGGCAAAAAGGCGGGATGCGCCGCGTCGAGGTATTCCTTCGGCGTGCGCGAGTACCAATGCGTCATCGTGCCGAAGTCGGTGGGAATCATGAGACCGCGCGCGAAGGCGTAGTCCGTGAACAGCTTGCGCAGCTTGCCGCGGTATTCCAGGGACCAGAACAGCGAGCGGTCGTCGAACCCCTTGCCGGCCCCGGGCAGTTTTTTGGATGCGTCGGGGTACGGCACCACGTCCGGAAAGGCCTTCTGCCACGTGTCGTCCATGCCGATGCGCGGCATGAAGAGGTTCAGGCGGTTCTTGAGGCACCAGTCGATTTCGCGCCGCCATTCCTCGGGGCCCCAGTGTTCCGCCTGGAAACGGGTGAGCCCGCGGTGCGCGAAATAGCGGATGCCGCGGTATTCGAAGCGCGACTCTTCGCGGATGTCGGTGCCGGCCACCGAAACGGCGCTTTTCGCGGGGTAGAAATCCTCGTCCCAGTACCATCGGCAGCCCTTGCGGCGGAAGAAATCGTACACGGCGTAATGGAGCGACCGCGCGTTGGAGCCCGTGAACGCGAGCGCGCCGTCCGCCTCGCGGACGCGGTAGGCGTCGCGTCCGGATTCGGACACGGACGCGTCGACGGCGAACGTCGCCCGGGGGGCGGGATTGGACGCGATGCGCGCCCAGCACGCGCGAAACGCCGCCGCCGGGTCGGACGGCGAGGCGTGCGCCCCGCAAATTCCCGCGAAGCAGAGGAACGCCAACGCCGGCGCCAACGGCAATTTCACCATCTTCATCCCTTGAAATCGAGCAGATGCCCCAGCAAATACCGGAACCCGCGGTAGTAGAAGCCCACGTCGAACAGGTTGCGGCGGAACACGTGCCACAAGGCGCGCGGTTGGAGAACGCCGCCGTAGACCTTGCGGATGGCGCACTTGACGTCCGCCTCGCTCGCCAACGGCGTCTTCGTGATCGCCTTGCGCTGGTCGTACTCGTCCCAATCGCGGGTGGTCAAACCGTCGTTCGCGTCCAGTTCCCTGAACAGCGGCGTGCCCGGATACGGCACGGTGAGCGTGCACTGGAGTGTCGCGGCGTGGCCGTTCGCCATCAGCCGGCGAGCCAGCGCCACCGTGTTCGCGATTTCCTTTGGGCCTTCCCAGGCGTGGCCGAACATGAACGTGAGGTGCACGTCGAGACCGGCCTTCGAGGCCCAGGCGGCGCCCTGTTCCACGTCCTCCACCTTGAGCGCCTTGCAAAAGCGGTCGAGCGTTTCCTGGTTCGCGGACTCCACGCCGAACAGCACCAGCCGGAAACCCGCCGCGCGCATGAGCTTGTAGTCCTCGAACGAAAGCCGGCCGAAGCGCATGTTGCAGTCGATGCGGAGCTTTTTCTGGAGGCCGCGGCGGATGATTTCATGGCAGAACGAGTCGAGCCACTTGCCCACGGGCAGGGAGCCGGAATCGTCCATCAGCTCCTTGATCCCGTACTTCTCCACGAGCATTTCGATTTCGTCCACGACGTCGATCGGATCGCGCGTGCGGTAAGTGGGATAGAGCGTGGTCCAGCTGCAGAACGTGCACTTGGCGTGCCAGCAGTCGCGGCCGGACATCACGTAGGTGCCGGGCGTCCGCTTGAAATTGCCGTTTTTGCAGGCGTAGAGTTTCCAGTTGACGAGGTCGCGGTCGATCCACGGCGCGGCGTTGAGGTCGTGGTCGAGCTTGAACGGCCCCGTGTTCGAGACCTTTCCGTCCGCGCGATGCCAAATGCCGGGTTCGAACGCCGCCGCGTCGCCGCGCGATTCCACGAGGTTCTTCAACAGGAAGTCCCAATCGCCGCCCGTGAGGACGTAGTCGACCGGGCAATTCGCCATCGACTCCCCGGGCAGCGCCGTCACGTGGTCGCCCACCAGCGCGGTCTTCACCGCCGGATGCGCGGCGTGGTATTCGGAAATCCACTTCCAGTGGCGCTTGACGACGGGCGTCTTCGTCTCCAGCACCACGAGTTCGGGGCCGAAGGCGTCGAGCCGCGCGCGGAACTCCTCTTCGGAAAGTTCGGCGGCGATGCCGTCCAGGAAGAGCACCTCGTGCCCCGCCTTGTGGAGCATCGTGGCGGCCGTGGCCGGCACCACGGGGAAGATGTAGGTTGGCCGCGAGAACCACTGGAACTGGCGGTTCTGCGACAAGAGCGCCACGCCCTTGTCGCTTTTCAGAGGCGGATAGCAAATTGCGACTTTCACCGCTGCCTGCGCCTATGCGCTTCGCCGTGCCGTCACCACTTGTAGCCCAAGCCCACGATGTAGCGCAGGTCGGACCGCTTGGCGTGTTCGGCGGGCATGGAGTTGTAGTCCCACTCCATCTTGGCAATCAGGTCGAAACCGCCCCAAACAACCGTCGTGAAGCCGAGGTCGGCGTTGAGCACGTAGTTCTCGGCCCAGTCCTCGACGCTGGGGTGGTATTCGAGGTTGTGGAACCATTCGAGCTGCTTCACGAAGCGCGGCACGAATTTCAGGTGGTGCGCGTAGCGGAAAGAACAGAAGTAGTCGTCCTGGTCGGGGGCCGCATTTTGCCAGCGCTCCTTGACGTATTCGAGACCGGCTTCCTGCGAGAAGCTCCACGTGCCGGTGAGGTCGAAGTTCTGGTTTTCAAGCCACTGGTAACCGATACCGGTGCCGAGACGGACGCGGCTGTCCAGTTCTTTGATGCGGTCGGTTTCGTATTTGCCGTTCACGTACTGGTAGACCTTGTTCAACCAGAAGTGGTCTTCCTGCGCCGCCAGCACGATGCGGTCTTCCGTTTTGCGCTTGGTCTCCTTGGAATCGCCGGACTGGTCGAAATAGTAGCCGGCATTGGCCTGGAAACGGTCGTGCTCCCAACGACGGTACACGTCGGCCAGCACCGTCACCTTCTCGCCCACGGTGTTTCCGCGCGAAGCGGAAGCGGCGACGTTGAGCGAACCGTGCCACTTCTCCTCTTCGGGGTTGACGGCCTTGACGCCGCTCATGTCGAGTTTCTCGCCGGAGGCGGTGTATTCGCCGTCCTTGAGCGCCAAAACGGCGCTCTTGCGGGACTTGTCCACGAAAAGGATCGTGTTTTCCTTTTCCGTCGAAAGCTCGGCGACCTTGTCCTGCGGGATTTTCACTTCGCCCACGTCGTCGGACTTGAACGTGATCGTGCCGCCCTCGACGTGCACGAGCGTGCCCGTCAACTTGGACCCGCTCTTGAACGTCACCACGTCGGCCCACGCGGAAATCGCCGCAAAGGACGCCGCAAAAATCACCATCTGTCGCTTCATGAATGCTCCTTGCTGTGAATGAATGTCCGCTTATTATAGCACAAACCTTCCGCGAACGCCACGTAGTCGGCGTAAATCCGTTTCGCGTCGAAAAGCGCCGCCAAAGCGCCGCCCGCAACCGTCCGCGGCGCGCGCAACGCGGCGCGCAACGCGGCGACGTCGCCGGCCGGGTACGTCGTGCCAACGCCGTGTTCCGCGAGCAGTTTTTCCGTTTCGCCGTGCAGGGAATTGACGATCCACAATCCGGCGGCGGCGTAATCCGCGAGTTTGTAGGGCACGCCCACGCAGCTGTCGTCGAACATCGGAACGAGCCCCACGTCGCAATTCGCCAGCAGCGCGCGCAGCGCCGCGTCGTCCAGATACCCGTGGAAGCGGATGCGCGCGCAGTCGCCCGCCCGGGCGCGCAGCGCGGGCTCGTCCGGTCCCGCCCCGGCCAAATCGAGCGTCACGCCGGGCTCGGCCTTCACGGCGTCGATCGCCGTCGCCAAATCGTAGCTCCTGCCCATGTTGCCGGCGTAGACGGCGCGCACGGATCCGTCCGCCGCCCGCTTCCTCCGCGGCGCGGCGCCCTCCGGCGGCAATTCGATGCCGTGGAAAAAAAGCCGCGTCGGCGCGGACGAACCGGCCGCGCGCGCCCGCTCCAGATACCGCTCGGCCACGGCGGTGACGCCGTCCGCGCCGCGTTGGAGTTCGCGCGCCACGGTCCGCAGAGGCGCCAGCGCCAACCGGAACGGCGGCCGCGCCCACCGCGGCGCGAGGCGCTCGAACGTCTCCGGCCAGGCGTCCATCACGTCGAGCACGAACGCCGCGCCGCATTCCTTCGCGAAGCGCAGCGCCCGCGCGGGCAGAGACAGCGGCGGCGTCGAGGCGATCACGAGATCGGGTTTTTTTTCGGCGGCGCGCGCGGCGGCTTCCCAGGAACGCGCCAGCGCCACGTGCGACGCGAAACGGCGCCAGCACACGTTCTTCGCGTACGGAACCGTGGGCACGAGCATCAGATCCATCGTACCGTTCGAAACGGCCGGGATGCCGTCCGGCCAGCGCGACGGATCGTCCGTGACGCGCGGCTTTTTGTTCGCGTGGGAAAAATCGCCTGTCCAGTACGTCACGTCGTGCCCGGCCGCCGTGAACGCGTCGGCCATCAGCCAATACCGCTGCTTGCGGTAGCCCTCCACGGGCAGGTTGTCGAACGGATTGACGATCCAAACCGTCATCGGCGGAAACCCAGGCAATGCCTCACCAGCGCCCACTGCGTGGCGAACGCGTCGCGGACGGGACGGAAATGCGAAGACGCGTTGTCGGCGATGTAGACGGTTTCGATCGGCACCTCCACGGGCTTTTCCGTCCACCGGCAGGCGTCGGCCAGCATGCGCAACTCGTATTCGTACCGGTCGCCGGGAATCTCCAGCAACCGCCGCCAGCGCCCGCGGGACACGCCGCGCAGACCGGACTGCGTGTCCGACACGCGGACGCCCGTGAGCAATCGGAACGTGACGCACGACAATTTGTTGCCGAACCAGCTGCGGAACGGAATGCCGCGCGGCAGGTGGCGCGCGCCCAGCACGAGCGCGTCCGGATGCGCCAGCGCCGCTTCCGCGACGCGCTTCACGTCCGCGGCCAGGTGCTGGCCGTCTGCGTCCGCCGTGACGACGACCCGCGCGTTCGGCAGGTTCTCCCCTATCCAGGCGACGCCAGAACGGATGGCCGCGCCCTTGCCGCGGTTTACGGGATGCCGCACCGCCGCGCCGGGAACGGGCGCGGTGCTTCCGTCGTCCACCACCACCACGTGCGAGAAATCCCGCGCCAATTCGGCGCGGAAGCGGGCGAGTTTTTCGTCCGGCTCGTACGCGGGAATCAATATGGCTACTTCATCCACCATAGAACGGCCGACAGGACAAGCGCCGTGTACGCGGCGGAAACGACGTCGTCGAACAGCACGCCGTGGGCGGTGTGGACGTTGCGGTCGATCCAGCGCGCGCCGGGCAGTTTGATCGCGTCGAAAATGCGGAACAGGCAAAAACCCGCGAGCATGTGCCACCACTCCGCCATCGGCGTCTGCGGCAACATGAACACCGGCACCATCAGATAGCCCACGATTTCGTCGTGGACGAAATGCCGTGGATCCGGGTCGCGCCACCATTTCTGGGCCCAGTCGTTGAGCGCGTAATGGACGGCGGAGAAAAGCGCCGCGCCGGTCAGGCACCAGACGCGCTCGCACAACGTGTCGTCGAAGCACCACGCCCCGGCGAAATGGAACGCGAGCCCCACCAACGCGCCGAAAGAGCCGGGCACGATCGGCGAAAGGCCCAGCCCGAAACCGCTGGCCACGAAGACTTTGAATGCGTCTTTTGCTTTCACGCCCCGCATTATACCACAAATTTCCGGAACCGAACCTCGCATCCGGAAAAATGTC
>JAKSOX010000047.1 GCA_024405335.1 Kiritimatiellia bacterium | reverse complement strand
CCGATCAGCCGCGACAAGGTGCTGGTAGACAATCCGCCGAAGAAGCCGGACGTCATCGACATGGAGAAGTTGCGCGATCGGTGGAACACGATCGGCGGCAACTACAACACGACCAAGGCGTCGTTCGAGAAACAGCTTGTTGACGCGGACAAGACCAACAACCAATTGTGGGGGCTCGGCCAACCCTTCACATTCGGCAAATCGGGCGAATTCAAGCTCACGCTCAGGGGCAACTCCGGCGAAGGAAACAACTGTTTCTTCTTCTCGGCGCTTTGCGGCATGAAGAAGTCCGGAGGCAAGAGCGGCAAGGACGTGTCGGTGACCTTGCAGGAGGCGATGCAATTCCGCAAGCAACTGAACGAACACGTCGAAAATCGGCTTGCGCAGCTCGACAAACTCAAAGGAGTCCGCTACGAAACGTCCGAACGCAACGACGTGAACAACGACCACCTGTTCGTGGAAACGCCCTGGGGAGAAGAGAAGGAGCGTTCGGTGCAGTCGGCCGTTGTCCAGCATCTCGATGGCGAATTCCTCAACACCGACATCGCAAAATTCAAGGGCGCGGACTTGGGCACCGCGGCGTTTTTGGCCGACATGCTCGGCAAGCCCGTCGTGGTGTACGCGGAAGTCGCCGGAGTGCAGAACGTCACAGTGTACGACACGAATCTCGAAACCGGCGCGCAGCTGAAAGGCGAGCCGCTGAGACTCTATTACTCCAAGGGCAATCTCGAAGGATCCTCGACCGGCCATTTCCAGTTCGTGGATAAAGTCGAGGACGTGCCGATGAAAGAGCGCAAGCAGGAAGTGAAAATCGGCTACGAAACCGTAAAGGCGCTGGGGTTGGGAAACGCCAGCCCGGAACTCCAGGCGCATGCGGCCAGCAAAATCGCGTCGATGATCGAGTCGCGCGTCAAAGACAGCAGCGGCACCCCCGAACAGGTAGACGCCGTCAAGCAGGAAATCGACAAGAGGTTGGCGGCAAAATGCGGGGCGCAGTTCCAGGAATTTTTCCAGGACGTCAAGGACGAAAAATCGTTCACCATGTTGTGGGACAATATGAACCAAAAGGGCTCGCAATTCTTGAACGTGAGGGACGCGGTGCTCGACGAACTCGGATATGAGCAGAAGTACTCTGCGTTTATCTCGCAGGCATGATCTTCGGCCAACGCGACGGCGCGGACGCGCCGTCCAGTTCCAATGCCGTTCTCCGCTCTTGATTTTTTGCGCGGGAAAGCGTAAAATACGCACCTCAAGAAGGAGAAGTGCGCCCATGAAAAAGACCATACCGCTCAAGATCGTCTCGTGTGCGATGACGCTTACGGCGTTTTGCGCCGTTTTGCCGCTTGTGGCGCAAGACGCCGAAGAGCCAGCCGCGGAAGAGGGCGGCGAATCGAAGGGATCCGGCGAATCGGTCGGTTCCGACGCCGTCGCGCAGGCGGCCGGCGCGTTGGACGAGATGACGGCGCGCGCCAACGCGGCCGCCGAAAAAGCGCAGAAACACTTCCACCAGCTTCTGCGCGTGGACCGCATGACGCGTTGTTCCGTGGACGTGCGCGAGCCGCGCGGCGACTGGAAGCCGGCCACCGAGCGCAAGTTCTATCCCTACGGCTCCACGTTCCGCGTGAAGCCCGGCGCCGAAGGGCGTCCTCTCGCCGTGTTCGTGCTGGGCGCCGTCGCGCGCATCGTCGCCACGAACGAGGTGGAATTCGCCACTCGCGAAATCGAGATCGGCGAGAAGAACCGCGTGGTCATGCCCGTTTCCGGCGCTTTCAAGCTGGTGCTGCCGCGCAATCTTCCGAAAGGCGTCTTCCAGGTGGCCGCGCCCAACTGGACGTGCCGCGACCTGGCCGGCGATTCGTATTTCGACTACCGCGTCCTGCCCGACGGGGACGAGACGCACGTCCGCGTGATCACGGGCGAGATGGCGTTGTCGGGCGCGCATTACGAAGTGCCCAGGATGAGCCCGGCCGACCGTTTGGTGGTGCGCACCACGTCCGACAAACTGTTCACGTCGTTGCGCGGCGAGTCCGGCATCTTCAGCGTGAAGCTCGACCAGGGCATCGTCCGGAAAAAGGATTTCGCCACGGGCGAGACCACGGACGAAGCGAAGACGCTCGACTACCGCATGTCGCCGCGCTGCACCGTCAAGATCTGGCGCAAGCTGGCGAAAGTCGGCGGCCGGGCGGCGGTGTCGATCCTCACCATGGACGCCGAAGGCGAAATCCGCAACCGCTGCGCGTTCGTCGTGGGGCGCTACAACGTGAATTCGGGCGAATTGGTGGTGGACCAGAAGGCCGCCAAGGCCGCCGCGGACGCCGCCAAGGCCAACGCCGAACTGCTGTCCGGCCAGGCCACCACGGAGGAAGGCGGCGACGAGGCCGCGTCCGAAGAGGAAGGCGAGGGCGAAGAGAAGAAGGAAGAAGAGGAAACCGCCGAGGAAATCGACGAATATTGATTTTTCAGGTCAAGCAAAAAAAAGAACAGAACGACAAGGGAACAGGAATACACAAGTGGTCATCCATCATTTCAACCGTCTCATCAAGAACAAGTGGGTTTGGGGCGTTTTCGCAATCGCAATTTCTTTCTTTTTCGCGTTCGACTTCCTGCTGACTGGCGACCGCGGCGACGACGGCCGTCTGCCCGCCGGCAAATTGGGCGGCGAGGACGTGGCGGCTTCCGAATTCGAAGCATACAGGTCGGACGCGCGCGGGCGCGGACGCCGTTCGAGCGACCTTTCCAACGCGGCGGCGAACCGCATGGCCTGGGAAGGGCTGGCGGCGGCCCGCGTCGCGGAGCAGCTCGGCCTCGTGGCGACGGACGACGACGTGCGCGACGCCATCCTGAACAACAACGCGTTTGCGGACAAGTCCGGCCGCTTCAACCAGATGGCCTACCAGTACCTGCTGCGCGAAAACGGCATGACGCCGGAAATGTTCGAGGCCGCGGAAAAGCGCCGCATCACGCTCGCCAAGCTCCGCTGGGTCGTTTCCGGTTCCGGCAGTTTCGTGTCGCCTTCCGAGCTGGACCAGGCGATCTGCGACGTCACGGACAAGTTCACCGTGCGCGTCGCGTCGTTCAAGGACGAGTCGTTCAAGGACGTGAAGCTGGACGACGCCGGGCTCAGAAAGTACTACGACGAAAACACGAACTCCATCGCGCTGCCCGATTGCGTGTCGGTGAAGTACGCGGCGTTTCCGGCCGACGATCCCGCGTATCTGAAGTCCTTCGTGATCGCCGAAGACGAAATGCACGACCGCTACGATTCCGATCTCGCCCGCTGGGAGACGAAGACGACGAACGGCACGGAAACGATCGCCTTCGAAAAGGTGAAGGACCAGCTCGAGCGCGAGCTGCAGCTCATCGCCGCGCTCGAGGCGATGAAGACGAACGTGCTCTTCCGCGCGTATCCCGTTGACGCGGTCGCCTCGACGAACGCCGGCTCCCGGCTCGACAAGATCGCGGCCGAGGAAAAGCGCCCCGTGCTCACGTCTCCGCTGTTCTCCGTGGACGGCAGCAAGTACGTGCGCGGCTTCATGAGCCGTCCTTCGCAGTTCCTGCCGGGCGTGGACGGATTCCTCGAAGCCGTGGCCGAAATCGATCCCGAATCCGAGGACCTGCGCTACGGCGTCGCGGTGGGCACCAACGCGGTGTATCTCGTGGAAATCGCCAAGCGCGTGCCCGCGCACGTTCCTTCCTTCGACGAGGCGAAGGCGATCATCCGCGGCGACGCTTTGGCGGACGCGCAGCGCAAGGCGTTCAAGGCCTCCGTCGAAAAGACCCGCGCGCTCGCGGCGGCGGCGCTCGCCAAGAAGGACGCCGCGTTCGACCCGAAGATCTTCGGCGACGCGAACGTGTCCACGTCCGTGACGTTCTCCGTGATGTCCGGCCGCGCTTCCTTCGCGGATTCCCAGTACGTGATGATGCCCGCGATGAAACTCGCCGCCGGCCAGATTTCGGAGTTCGTCTCCACGGCCAGCGACCGCCGCGGTTTGCTCGTGTACGTGGAAAAGCGCGAACCCGGCGACGCCGCGCAGACGGAGATGGTGCGCTCGCGCCTGCGCGACGAGCTTTCTTCGCTGCCCGCGAGCGCGTTGGGCGCGGACTGGGCCAAGTGGAATCTGGCGCGCGTCGGCGTGCAGGCCACCGAATCTACCTCCATGGAAGAACACGCCGATGACGGTGAAATTTCGGAAGATTGACCCGTCCGCCGTTCTGCCCGCATACGCCCATCCCGGCGACGCGGGCATGGACGTGCGCAGCGTTGAAGAAGCGACGCTCGCCCCCGGCGAGCGTCGTCTCGTGAGAACGGGGCTGGTGATGATGCTGCCGCCCGACGCCGAAGCGCAGGTGCGGCCGCGTTCGGGGCTGGCGCTCAAGCACGGCGTGACGGTGCTCAACGCGCCCGGCACGATCGACGCCGGCTACCGCGGCGAGGTGGGCGTCGTTCTGGTCAATTTGGGACAGGAGCCGCACCACGTGGCGAAGGGCGACAAAATCGCCCAGATCGTGGTGGCGCCCTGCGTGCAGGCGACGATCGCCGAAACGGACGAAACGGACGAGACGGACCGCGGCGCGGGCGGTTTCGGATCCACGGGCGCGTAACGGGAGCCGCCATGATTCTGGGCATCGAAAAAATCGGCAGCGAGAAACTCCGGATCAAGGCGACGCCGGTTCCTTTCGTGACGGACGAACTCCGCGCGCTCGCCGAGGACATGCTCGAAACCATGTACAAGGCGAAAGGCGTGGGGCTTGCCGCCGAGCAGGTCGGGCGCACGGAAGCGCTGTTCGTGATCGACGTGCCGGAATCCTGCGAGGACGACGACGAAACGCGCGCGTTCAACGCCAAGGTCCGCCAGCCGCTCGTGTGCTTCAATCCGCAGATACTGTCCAAGTCCGGCGAGCAGGACGGCCGCGAGGGATGCCTTTCCGTGCCCAACTGCGGGGCGGACGTGAAGCGCGCCGCCGAAGTGACGATGCAGTACGTGGACGCCGCCGGCGTGCCGCAGATCGCCGTGGCGCGCGGTTTTCTGGCGCGCGCGATGCAGCACGAACGCGACCATCTCGACGGCGTGCTGTACGTGGATCTTCTCGACGAGAAGACGCGCGAAAAAGTGCTGGCGAAGATGGCCAAGAACGCCAAAAAGAAGAAGAAATGAGCGCCGCCGCGGAGAGTTCCGGGGAGCGGCTGCAGAACGTGCTGTCCCACGCGGGGGTGGCTTCGCGCCGCCACGCTGCGGAATTGATCGCGGCGGGCCGCGTCACGGTGGACGGTCTGGTGGTGACGGAGCCGGGGGCGCGCTTCGCGCCTGGCGCGTGCGTCAAAGTCGACGGGCGGCAGATCGTCGGCGCCGAGCGGAAACGCACGGTGATGCTGAACAAGCCCGCAGGCGTGCTTTCTTCGATGAGCGATCCGTTCGGCGGCAAAACGGTGGCCGATCTCGTCAAAACGCCGGAACGCCTCGTGCCCGTGGGCCGGCTCGACAAGGATTCCGAAGGGCTTTTGCTGATGTCCAACGACGGCGCGCTCGTGAACCGCCTCACGCATCCGCGCTACGAACACGAAAAGACCTACGTCGTGCGGGCGGCGGGGCGCTGGAGCGACGACAAGCTGACGGTGCTGCGCGGACCGGTGACGATGCCGGACGGCTACGTGACGCGTCCCGTGCCCGTGGAGGTTTTGCGGTCGCAGGAGAACAACGTGCACGTGCTGCAGTTCAAGTTGCGCGAGGGGCGCAAGCGCCAAATCCGCTACACGTGCTCGGCGGCGCATCTCGTGGTGCTGTCGCTGAAGCGGGTGGCCGTGGGAGGGTTGCGGCTGCCGAAGGACCTCGCGCCAGGGGCGTGGCGCGATTTGACGCCCGAAGAGCTCGCGCTCGCGGGCGCCCTTTGACGGCTGCGGGGGTGACGTCGCCTTGAAGACGTGGTATAATCATCCGACTTTTTTCAGCAAAGGAGCAAACATGAAATTCAAACAGGCCATCGTCTGGACCGTCGCGCTCGCCGTGGGCGCGGGCTTGGGCATGCTCAACTGCCCGGAACTAAACCGGTTCATGGACTTCGTCGCGTCCGCGTACACGCGCTGCTTCCAGTTCGTGGCCGTTCCCACGGTGGCCTTGGCGATCCTCACGGCGATGGCGTCGCTGGGCGAAGGCAAGTCCATGGGCAAGGTCTTCGGCAAGACGCTCGCGTTCACGGTGTTCACGTCGTTGCTCGCGGCGCTCGTGGGGCTGGGGCTCTATCTGCTGGTCCAGCCCGGCACGCTCGACGCGGAGGTGGTCAAGTCCGTTTCCGACGGCGCGGCCGCCACGGTGAACAAGATGGCCGAGTCGCCGGACACGGTGTACGGGCACGTCCTGAACGCCATTCCGAACAACCTCGTCAACCCGTTCGCCACGGGCAACGTGCTTCCCGTGGTGCTGATTTCCGCCGGCCTCGGCATCACCATCGCCGTGCTCGGCAAGGCGAGCGAGAACGTGAAGGCGCTGCACAAGGCGCTGTGCGGTCTGCAGGAAGTGTTCTTCGGCATGATCAAGGGCCTCATCTGGGCGCTGCCGGTCGGCATCGTCGCGTTTGCGGCGCAGCTGGCGGCGCAGATGTCCGCCGGCGTCGTGATCGGGCCGATCCTCAAGTACGTGGTGGTGGTGCTGGGCGGCAACCTGATCCAGTTCTTCGTGGTGCTGCCGCTCGTGTGCTACCTGCGCGGCGTGAACGGCTACAAGGTGATGAAGCAGATGACGCCGGCGCTGCTGATGGCGCTCTTCACGAAGAGTTCGGCGGCGACGCTGCCCGTGACCGTGGCGACGGCGGAGTCGAACATGAAGGCGAAGCCGTGGATCGCGCGCTTCATCCTGCCCCTGTGCTGCACGATCAACATGAACGGCTGCGCGGCGTTCATCTGCGTGACCTCGCTTTTCGTGATCCAGAATTCTCCCGAATGCGGCATCGCGCTCACGTTGCCGACGATGCTCGTGTGGGCGCTCGTCGCCGTGGTCTGCGCGATCGGCAACGCGGGCGTGCCGATGGGCTGCTACTTCCTGACGCTGTCGCTGATGGCCGGCGTTGGCGGCAATCTGATGATTTTGGGCGTGATCCTGCCGATCTACACGATCATCGACATGATCGAGACGGCGGAAAACGTGTGGAGCGACTGCTGCATTTGCGCAATCGTGGACAAGGCGACGCCCGAGCAGTGAGGATCCGGAGGACATGAAAAGTTTCGAACAACCCGTGTGCGGCGCCCAGGCGCTCGTCGATTCGCTCGCCAAGGCCGGCACGGAGGTTCTTTTCGGCTATCCCGGCGGCGCGGTGCTGGACGTTTTCGACAAGCTTCCCGGCGCGCCGTTCCGGTTCGTGCTCGGCCGCCACGAGCAGGGCTGCGTGCACATGGCGGACGGCTACGCCCGCGCGACCGGCAAGCCCGGCGTGGCGCTGGTGACGAGCGGTCCCGGCGCCACGAACACGGTGACGGGGCTCGCCACGGCGAACATGGACGGCGTGCCGCTCGTGTGCATCACGGGCCAGGTGCCGATTTCCCAGATCGGCACGGACGCGTTCCAGGAGGCCGACACGATCGGCATCACGCGCGCGGTTTCCAAGCACAACTTCCTCGTGCAGAACGCGGACGAAATCCCCGAGACCGTCGCCGAGGCGTTCTACATCGCGACGCACGGCAAGCCCGGCCCCGTGGTGATCGACGTGCCGAAGAACGTCCAGAAGCAGCTCACCAAGGCGCAGTACCCCGAGCGCGTTTCGCTGCGGGCGTACCACCCCGAAAGCACGGCCACGGGCGCGCAGATGGCGCGGCTGGCGAAGATGATCAACGAGGCGGAGCGCCCGGTGATCTACGCGGGCGGCGGCGTGATCGCCTCCGGCGCGTCGAAGGACGTGGCGGCGATCGCGCGCAAGGCGGGCATTCCCGTGGCGACCACGCTGATGGGGCTCGGCTCGTTTCCCGAAACGGAGCCGCTGGCGCTGGGCATCGCGGGCATGCACGGCAGCGCGGCGGCGAACCGCGCCATCGACAACGCCGACTTCATCCTCGCGCTGGGCGTGCGGTTCAACGACCGCGTCACCGGCAAGCTCGCGAAGTACGCGAAGCGCGCGAAGATCGTGCACGTGGACTGCGACCCCGCGTCGCTTTCCAAAAACGTGCGCGTGGCGATGGGCGTCACGGCGGACGTGAAGGACGTGCTCACCACGGTGAATTCGCGCGTCAGGAAAAACGAGCATCCCGCGTGGCTCGCGCAGATCGCCGCGTGGCGCAAGGAGCATCCGATGGCGTGGAAGCCGATGCATCCCGGCGTGATCATGCCGCAGCAGGTGATCGAGGCGATCGACCGCGCCACGGGCGGCGACGCGCTGCTGGTGACGGACGTGGGCCAGCACCAGATGTGGTGCGCCCAGTTCTTCCGCCACAAGCATTCGCGCCACTTCCTTTCGTCCGGCGGCATGGGCACGATGGGCTTCGGCATACCCGCGGCCATCGGCGCGGCGATCGGCAAGCCGGACCACAAGGTGGTGGCGGTGTGCGGCGACGGCGGCGCGCAGATGACGTTCGAGGAACTCGTGGTGGCCGTGGAGCACAAGATCCCGGTGACGTTCGTGGTCGTCAACAACGGTTGCCTCGGCATGGTGCGCCAGTGGCAGGAGATGTTCTACCGGAAGAACTACGCCGATTCGATTCTCACGGTGAAGGGCCGCTGCGGGAACGAGCGGCTCGACGAAGACCTCGCCTACGACTACCTGCCCGACTTCGTGAAGCTCGCCGAAGCGCACGGCGCGAAGGCGATGCGCGTGATCGACCCCGCGAAACTCGAACCGGCGCTCGCGAAGGCGGTGCGCCATCCCGGCCCCGTGCTGGTGGAGGTGATCGTGGAGCCGCGCGCGAACGTGTTTCCGATGCAACCGGGCGACACGCCGGTGGAAGGGATGATCTTCCAATGAACGAAACCCTGCACAGACTCAACTGCTTCGTCGAGAACAAGCCCGGCGTGCTGGCGCGCATCGTGGGGCTCATCTCCGGCCGCGGCTACAACATCCAGACGCTTTCCGTGGGACCCACCGAGGACGGCACCGTCTCGCGCATGAAGATCGACGTGCTCGGCACGGACCGCGTGATCGAGCAGATCGTGCTGCAGCTGCGCAACCAGGTGAACGTGATCGAAGTCACCGTGCGCCACGCCGCGAAGCGCGGCTGAGCGCGGAGCCGGTGCCGCCATGGAACAGACCACCTTCACCTACGAACTGGACGAAGCGCAGCAGAACCTGCTGCTCGCGATGCTTTCCGCCGGCAACTACCGTCCGCGCAGCGTGCCCTACTCGCTGGCGTCGGTGGAGGGGGAGGGCTTCAACTGCACGCTCTACCAGAAGGAGAAGCACGGCAGGCGCAAGTGCTGCATACAGGGCGGCAAGGCGCGCGACTTCGTGGAGTTCTTCCTGGAGCCGAACGTGCTCGGCGCGGCGACGCTCGGCTACGAGGACGTGCTCGACCCGGAGCGGAACAAGCCGCACGGCGGTTCGGACGAATCGGGCAAGGGCGACTATTTCGGCCCGCTCGTGGCGGCGTGCTGCTACGTGGACGAGTCCCTCGCCGGGCAAATGCGCGAGATGGGCGTGAAGGACTGCAAGCAGATGAGCGACAGGCAGATCCTCGCCGTCGGTTCGCAGGTGCGCGCGCTGTTGGGGCCGAGCCGCTTCGCGTGCGTCAAGATCGGTCCCGCGGCCTACAACCGGCTCTACGCGAAGATCAAGAACGTCAACCGGCTGCTGGCGTGGGCGCACGGCACGTGCATCGAGGAGCTCCTCGAAAAACAGCCGGCGTGCCCGCGCGTGGTGGTGGACCAGTTCGCGCCCACGGAAACGGTGGTGCGGCGGGCGCTCAAGGAACGCGGCCGGAAGATCGTGGTGGACCAGCACCACAAGGCCGAAAGCGACGTCGCCGTGGCGGCGGCTTCGGTGGTGGCGCGCGAGGTGTTCCTGCGCGATCTGGTGGCGCTGTTCGCCGCCGCGGGGCGCAAGGGCGCGGACGCGAAGGCGGGCGCCGAGGCGACCACGATCGCGGACGTTCTCAAGGGCTCTTCCGATCCGCGCGTGCGGCAGTTCGCGGAGGAGATGGTGAAGCGCCACGGCCCCACGTGGCTGATGAACAACTGCAAGGCGCATTTCCAGACCACGGACAAGGTGCTTTCCGCGTGCGGTTTTTCCCGCGCCGACCTGCCGCCCGAAGGCCGGATCGCGAGCGCCGCCGCCGCGAAGGCCGCAGCCGAAGCATGAACGGCAAGAAAACAAAACCGGTTTCGGGCGACGCCGCGCATCCGCGGATTCTCGCGTTGGCGAAGAAGGCGTTGCGGAGGCGTCTCGACGCGGTGATGATCGGCGACGAGGCGAACGTGCGCGCGCTCACGGGCGTCGCGTGCGACAACGCGCGGCTGGTGGTCGAGCCGCGCGCGGACGGCGGCGAACCGCGCGTGACGTTCTACACGGATTTCCGCTACGTGCCGGCCGTGAAGCGCACGGCGCCGGATCTGAAGGTGGCGGACTTCAAGGATTTCCGCCGCGGCAACTGGAAGCGCATCGGCTTCGAGGGTTGCATGGCGGCGTCGGACTACCTCGATCTGAAAGGCGCGTTCCCGCGCGCGAAACTGGTGGACGTGCTCAAAGACGTGCACGCGCTGCGGGCCGTGAAGACGCCTGCGGAAATCGCCGCCATCGCCGCGGCCGAGGCGCTGAACGACGAAATCTGGGCGCGCGCGCAGGAGGATTTCAAGCCCGGCATGACCGAAAAGGAAATGCAGCGCGTCATCCGCGCCTGGATGAACGCGCTCGGCGACGGCGAGGCGTTCGAGACGATCGTGTGCGCGGGCGCGAACGCGGCCGAATGCCACCACGTGCCGGACGACACGCCGTGGCGCGAAAACGAACCGCTGCTGGTGGACATGGGCGTGAAACTCGCGGGCGTGTGCGCGGACATGACGCGCTGCATCGTGCCGCGCAGGCCTTCGGCCGAATACCGGAAGATCTACGCTCTCGTGTTGGCGGCGAACCGCGCCGGCATCGCCGCCGCGCGTCCCGGCATCACGGGCCGCGAGCTGGACAAAGTCGCGCGCGACGTGATCCGCAAGGCCGGCTTCGGCAAGGCGTTCGGCCATGCGCTCGGCCACGGCGTGGGCTACGAAATCCACGAGGCGCCAACGGCGTCGAAGAAGTCGGACTGGACGCTCGAGCCAGGCATGCTGGTGACGATCGAGCCCGGCGTGTACCTGCCGGGGAAGCTCGGCGTGCGCATCGAAGATCTCGTGCTCGTCACGAAGGACGGATGCGAAGTGCTTTCGCACAGCGCGAAGTGACGATGCGCACGCCACCGGGTTAGGTTGGAATCGCAGCCTGGTTAT
>JAKSOX010000046.1 GCA_024405335.1 Kiritimatiellia bacterium | reverse complement strand
CCGCACCTTGACCCAATACTGCCATGACTACAATTCTCCTTGAATAAAACGAGCGTCCATTTTAACAAATCGGCGGCACAATATCAAGCGTTGCTTGGCGGCTCCGCCAGGTTCACAATGCACAAAGTGGCATGGCGTCCACCTTGTCCGACTTCGCGAAATTTTCGTTATTCATTAGTCTCTGCGCGCGACAGGCAAGAAAGGTTCGCGACATCGCGCGCCCGCCTGGCGCGTCACTTGGCCAATTCCAGTTTCAATTCGCCGAAGGTCTGCGGCTGGTGGACCCATCCGCCGCCCCAGCTCGACATTTCGCGCACGCGGACTGGCCGGCCGCGCCTGTCGAGCTTGTCCGAATCGTAGTATTTGCCGCGAATCGCCTGGAAGAGAATCGCGCCGGACTGCACGGCGCTCGCCCCCACGTCCCGGAACGGCATCTTCACGATCGCGATCCAGCGGTCGTCGCGGCGTTGCGTCGCGCGCGTCCAGGAGCCGTTCCAGGTGTTGTCGAACACCTGGGCGTCGTAGACGACGTCCCCGGCGCGGCCGCCGCCGTTGCCCACGTCGAACATGAACTGCCAGTACGTGCCCGTGGCGCCGTTGCCGAAGTAGAATTCCACGATGTCGCCGCGCGGCACCTGTTCCACGGCGTCGCCGGCGGGCTTGTTGGCGACGAGCGTCTTCGCGTCGGGCGCGAAACAGTCGAACCGCGCGTAGAAGTTTTCGCCGTCGTGCACGAGTTTGGCCGTGGTGCGGAATTTCGGGGGCTTGCCGTGGCGTTCGCCCGCGTCCGCCACCACGAATTCGCCCACGCCCGGCACGTCGTCCCAAAACGCCGCGTCGAACGAACGGTCCAGATCCGCTTCGCGCCGGAACGGCACCTCGGCCGACAACTTTGCGCCCGCCTTCGTTTTTTCCATCCAGGCGTCGAAATGCGCGAGCTGGCGCGCCACGAGTTCCCTGGAAGCCGGATGCTTCGCCAGCGCAAGCGCCTCCGCGAGGCAGCCGCGCAGCGTGTCGGCGAGGCCCGGCCTGACGACGTAGTTGAGCGCGTACGGCAGCGGATCCGAACTCGTGTACAGCGACGGCAGTTTGTCGCCATGGACGCTCGCGCGGACGAGGTCGTAGTAGCGTTTCATCGGCGCGTGCGCTTCGCGGTAGACGCGGCGGCAATACGTGTCGCGCAGAAGTTCGAGGTCCTGCCTGGGGTTCCACCACAAACGGCAGATGAGCCACGCGCTGATGCCGGACGAATCCCACGTCGCGACCGCGTTCGGACACACCTTGGATTTGGCGTCCACGGGGTGCTCCGCGGAAAAATGCCGGATCGGGTGCTTGAGCGAGAGGTTGTAGATGCCGTTCGACTGCACGGCCCCTTCTATCTGGCGCGGGAACTCGTTCGCCCAGCCGAGATAGTACCGGCACCACGTGTTGCGCGAAAACTTCCCCCATTCGTCCCAGCAGCGGTGCCAGAACGCGTTCGAGTCGTCGTCCGTGACGGGCGCCTTTTCGTTGAGCCCGTACGGGCAGTACTCGACGATCACGTTCTTTTCGAGCGGGAACGGCGGCGGCAGAAGCGAAAACTGGTAGGCGTACGTGCCCACCGTCACGCCGGGATGCGTCTTGCGCAGTTCGCGGGCGACCTTGTTCATGAACGCATAGCACTGGGCGGACCGGAAAACCTCGTTCGTGGGATCGACGACCACGCCGTTTTCGCAGACGAACGGCTTCTCGCACTTTTCGCAGTGGCAGACGTCCCAGTTGTCGGCGCAGGACAAATTGAAGTAGTCCACCTTGATCTGTCCGGGCTGCTTGCCCGGGAACTGCCGCGCCAGCTCCGCGCGGACGTTGGCGACGTATTCGGGAATCATGTCGTACGCCAGGAAACAGATCTGGCCGGTGCCGGCGTGGCGGCGGCCCTGCTTGTCGGCGGGATACCACTCGGGGTGCTTCTCGAAATAGACCTTGCTGTCGATCCAGCGCTGGATGCCGTGCCCAGCGCCGCCCGGCGTCCAAACGGTTCCGTATTTCGGATCGTCCTGGCCCATGCGGTTCATGCGGTTGCGCGACTGCCACTCCGTCTCGTGCAACGGCGAATGCCACGTCCACTGCCACGCGCGGGTCGCGGACGCGGGCACGTCGAGACAGTCCGCGTCCGTCACCCGGAAATCGCGGGACTTGCCGAAGATGGTGCCGATTTTGGGATCGGGGCGCGCCCAGATGATGTCGCTGTTGCGCTCGAGGAATGCGTACGCGCCGTGCAGCGTGCCGCGCGGAATCGCTCCGAACACGTAGATGCGCGTTTCGCCGCCCGCGACGGCGTGCCGCAGCGCGAAGCCGTCACCGCCGCCGATGGCAGCGAAGTCCTTCGGGAAAAGCGGCCGCGCGAACGCCGCGCCCACGTACACCTTGACGGGCGCGGACAACGCGCCGTCGGCCGTGCGCACGGGCACGAACGCGTCCGTGATCTCGCCCACCCAACGCTGGATTTCCTGGGCGGCGTACCGTTCGGGCGGCGTGGCGCGCGCGTCCACCACGATTTCCGCGCGCGGAACGCCGCCCTCCACCAAAGCCGTTTCAAGCGCGGAAGCCGCTGCGGAAACCGCGACGAACGCGCAACCAGTCAGCACCATTCTCCTCATGTTCTTCCTTTCGCGATGAACAACATCCCCACGTCTGAAATGCGCGCTCCGCCAGGCCCGTTCAATTTGCTTTCCGCCAACTCAATCCCGTGCGGACGACGCTCTCGCCTCGCGCAAAAGCGATTCGTACCGGTTGCGGTCCCAGTTGCCGAATTTGTCCGCCTCGCGCGAAACGGCGCGCAACGTGGCGGCGGCCCGCCTCCTGTCGCCGCGGGCCAGCTGCACGCGCGCGAGCGACAGTTGCATGCGCGGATCGGCGTTGCCCGACTTGCGCGCCAGCTCCACCGCCTTGAGCACGCAGGTTTCGGCTTCGTCGAGATTCTTCTTCCGGTCCAGCAAAACGCCGCCGAGCGTTTCCCAGGAAACGTAGAGTTCCGGTTGCGCCTCCACCGCCTTGCGCGCCCACGTTTCGGCCTCCGCGTATTTCTCCAGCCGCCGCAGCGCCTCCGCGAAGTCGTTCATGGCGGCGGGCGTCGACTTCTCGCCGGCGCAGCTCAGGCGCAAATGCTTTTCCGCGGCCAGGAAATCGCCGCGGTTGAGCAGCACGGACCCCATCACCCAGTTGGCGAGCTTGTTCGCGCGGTCGCGCCGCAACACGATGCGCGCGTGGCGCAGCCCCGCCTCCTCGTCGTTCAGCTTCACGTCCAGGTCGAGCACCATGTCGCCGTTCGCGGCGACTTCGGGACGCGCCGCCAGCGCCCGTCCGAGCGCGTCGCGCGCGTCTTTCCGGAACGCGCGCCCCTTGCGCAAATGGAAAAGCCCCGCCGTCAGGTTTAGGTAGTATTCGCGCGGATCGCCGGCGAGCGTCGCCAAGCGCGGCAACACCACCTTCTCGACTTCCTCGAGGGCCTTTTTCTTTTCGGCCGCGTCCTTCGTCTGGTCGGCGCGCGCCATGAGCGCGGCGGCGCGCATGGACCACGCCTGCGTGGAATCCGGCTGGACGTCCGTCGCGCGCGTGAACGCCGCCGACGCGGCGGCGGGATCGCCGGTGGCGAGCGCCAGCAGCCCGCGTTCCAGTTCCGAGCCCTTCTCGGGAACCTTGCCGAGGTAGAGTTTGGCGTCTTCGAGTTTGCCTTCCTGCAGCGCCATGCGCGCCAGGCCCAAATAAGCCACGCGCGCCGTTTCGCCGCCGGCCGCCGCCGCCGCCGCGTACGTTTCCCGGGATTCGGCGTTTTTGCCTTCGCCCGCGTAAATCGCCGCCATCATGTTGAGCATGGCCGCCTGGTGGTTTTCCGGCAGGATGTCGATCGCGCGCCGCACCTGCGCCAACGCGCTGCCGAACTGGCCGGTGGCCGCCCACGCGAACCCCATGCGCACGAAGATTTCGGGGTTGCGGATGTAGCCGTACCACCGCGAAAGCGCCCACAAATGGTAACGCCGTCTGGGATCGTCCACCAGCGCCTTCAGCGCCTTTTCCACGTCCTTCGCGCGTTTGCGCGCCGCCGGAACGTCGGCGCGGACCATTTCGAACTCGTTGTAGAGCGCGCAGACGTTGTCCGGATCGATTTCCTTCAGCACGAGTTCGTACAGCGCGAACGCCTCCTCGTCGCAGCCGAGATCCTGCAGCAGCACGCCCAAGTCGTTCGCGACCAGGCCGACGTGCCGGCGGAAATTCAGCTTCTGGCGTTCGACGGGGTCGTCGCAATCCGCCATCGACAGCGATCCGGCGCCGCGTTTCGCCGTTTTGAGCGGCCGCCTGAATTCGTTCCAGAACGCCTCGAAATCCTTCTTCAGCGCCACGCCGTCCAACCCGTTCGTGCCGACGTTGCCGCGGAAGAACAGCGCGCACGGCACGGGCTGCGCGGACGCGAGCCCCCACAGGTCCGGCATGCCCGCGACAACCGCCTTCTCGGCGGCCTTGGGGTCGTTCGCGAACCAGTCCTGCAGAAACGGCAGCACGCCCAGCAGCGCCGCGCCTTCGAGATCCACGCCGGGGACGTCCTTTTCAAGCGCCTTCGCGCGCGCCGCCAGCTTCTTGAGATAGGCGTCGTCCAGGTCCCGGTGCAAACACACGAGCGTCAGATCGCGCCCTTCCGCCGCCGCCGCCAGACGCAGGTTGTCGTCCAGCGTGCCGTCGGTGACGTACCACGCGCGGTCGCCGAGGCGCTTGAGCGCTTCGCGCGAGAGACGGTCGGCGAAGTCGCCGCGCGACGAATCGTGCACGAAGAAATTGACGAGCGCGGCGAGCGCCGTCACCGCCGCCAACGCGCAGAAGGCGACCGGCGCGAGCTTGCGCCCGGCGCGCATGGCCGGCGTCCACAGGTCCTCTTCTTCGGGCGTCTTCGCGAGAATCCACCAGTACGCCGCGAGATAGCCCGCAACCGCGGCGACGAGCGCGCAGGACGCGACGGGCGCGGACGCCGTGGCGAGCCACACGGCGGACGGCGCGAGCGGCGTGGCGAGCAGACACGCCGCGCACAACGTCATCGCCAGGTGGAACCAGTATTGCGACCACCGCCGTTCCGCGTTGAGTCCCCGCCGCGCGATCAGCGCGCAGGCGACGAAGCTCCCGCACGGCAGCGCGGATTGGACGAGCGTGGCCACGAGCGGCTTCCATTCCGCGTGTGAAAACCACGACATGGCTTCGCCCTTGTGGAACGAAACGACCGCCTTGAACGCGTCCGCGAAAGACGATCCCGCCGCGCCGGCGGCAAACGACACCGCCCAAACCGCGCCGACGCCGGCGGACGCCGCGAACAGGAACAGATGCCCTCCCGCGGACTTTTCGCGGCGGCGGCACGTCGCGACGAGCGCCCACAGCACGAACGGCGCCGTCGCCGCGACCGGGGCGCTTTCGACGCACCCCCAGGCGAACGCAACGCCGGAAAGCAGCGCGAACAGCCATCCCGCGCGCGGAAAACGGCCCGCGGCGCCAACGAGTTCGAAACACAAAAGCCCCCAAAGCAGATCGAAAATCCGGTAGTCCAGATGCGTGGACGCGTCCCACGGCGCCATCGCGAAAACGAACGCGACGCCCGCGGTCGCCGCCGCGGCGCGCGCCGCTCCGGCGGCGAACGGACGCGTTTCGTCGGAATCGGCCACGGCGCGCACGAAGCGCGACACGAGACGCGCCAGCAACCCGGCGGCGGCCACGCCGCACAACAGCGAAAAGACGTTCATGCGCACGACGCCGGCGAAAAGCGGCACGCTGGCGAACCAGCCCGCGAACAGGGACCACAGCGGATGCAGCGCGGATCCGGCGCCGTCAAGCCCCAGCCGTTCCACGGCCAAACGGGCCGATTCGCCGGGAAGCGCGTGGTGGGCGAGGGTACTCGCGTAGACGACCAACGCCGTCAACGCCACGATGATTGCAGGCATGGAACACCTCCTTCTGAAACGGCGTCAGCACGCCGACGGACACTTGGCAGGGCAATTGGCGCAACCGTGCGCGCAATGCGCTGGCTTCGAAACGTCCTCGCCGGTCCAGCAATAGGTGCACAGTTTGTCCTTGGGCAAACCGATCGCGGCGACGAGATCGTCCAGATGCTGGTACGCCAGCGACGTGAGGCCGAGCTGGCGGCGGACGTACTCGACCATGTTCTTGTACGGTTCGCCGTTCGGATCGCGGTAGGCCGCGACGTCGGCCTTTTCGCCCGCCTGGCTGCGGATGAACCGGCGGGAGATGAGATCGTACACCGACTTCGAACGCGAAAAGTTGAGGAACTCGCACGGATACAGCAGCGGCGGACACGCGATGCGCATGTGCGCCTCCTTCGCGCCGTCGGCGTAGAGGCGCTTGGCCTGCTGGCCGAGCTGCGTGCCGCGCACGATCGAATCGTCGCACATCACGAGCCGCTTGTCGCGGATGAGCCCCGGAATCGGAATGAGCTTCATCGCCGCCACCTTCTCGCGCTGGCGCTGGTCGCTCGGCATGAAGGAGCGCGCCCACGTGGGCGTGTACTTCACGAAGGGCCGCGCGTACTTGAGCCCCGCCTCGTGCGCGTAGCCGAGCGCGTGCGAAATGCCGCTGTCCGGAATGCCGCCCACCACGTCCGCCTCCACGGGCGTGCGCTTCGCGAGGTAGCCGCCGCTGCGGTAGCGCGCCATTTCCACGTTGCGCCCTTCGTAGGTGGACGCCGGATAGCCGTAATAGACCCAGAGAAACGAGCAAATCGCCATCTTGTCGCCGGGTTCCACGAGCGTCTTCACGCCGTCCGGCGTGATTTCCACCATTTCCCCGGGGCCGAGGTCGCGTTCGTGGTCGTAGCCGAGATTCGCGAGCGCGCACGATTCCATGAGCGCGATCGTGGATCCGTTGCGGCGGCCCACCACCACGGGCGTGCGGCCGTATTTGTCGCGCGCGGCGAAGAGCCGCCCGTCCTGCGTCATCAGAAGAATGGAGCAGCTGCCGTGGATTTTCGACTGCGCCAGCTTCACGCCTTCCACGAGCGTGGGCGACGAGGCGATCAGCGCGGAAACGACCTCCGTGGGGCCGACCATGCCGCTCGTGGTGGAGAACTGGAGTTGCGCGCGGTTTTGCTCGAAAAGCTCCTTTTTGATTTCCTCGATGTTCGTGATGAGCCCCACCGTGCAGATCGCGAACGTGCCGAAGCGGCAGCACATCACCAGCGGCTGCGGGTCGGTGTCCGAAATGACGCCGATGCCCGTGCGCCCGCGCATGCGGGAAAATTCGTGGTCGAACTTCGAACGGAACGGCGCGTTGGAGATGTTGTGGATGGAACGGTCGAACCGGCCGTCCTCCACCGTGCAAAGCCCGCCCCGATGCGTGCCGAGATGCGAATGGTAGTCCGTGCCGAAGAACAAATCCGGCACGCAGTCCTCTTTCGAGGCGACGCCGCAGAAACCTCCCATGTCCGTGACCTACTTTCTCACCATGTCCGTTATGGCGGACAAAAACTGGTTGACGTCCGTGAACCGGCGGTAGACGCTCGCAAAGCGGATGTACGCCACTTCGTCGATCTTGTGGAGCCGGTCCATCACGAGCTCGCCGAGCCGTTCGGAGGCGATTTCGTCCGTGTCGATCGACGCCACGACGCCGTCCAGAAGCCCGCGGATCTGCTCGTCCGACACTTTGCGGCCCGTGCACGCGATGCGCACGCCGTTCTCGAGCTTCTTGCGGTCGAACGCCTGGCGGCGGCCGTCGCGCTTGACCACGATCACTTCGTCGCGGTCGATTTCCTCGTGCGTGGTGAAACGGAAGCCGCAGGTCACGCATTCGCGCCGGCGGCGAATCGCCGCGCCGTCCCGCACCGCGCGCGAGTCGAGCACTTTGTCTTCGTCAGCTCCGCATTTCGGGCATTTCATCGCGCGGACCTCCGATCACTTGCCGTTGGGGCACTGCGTGCAATGGCGGCAGTCGAGGTTGATCGGCGCCGGCGGCAATTCGCCTTTCCGGCGCGCGTTCCATTCCGTGAGCCGGTTGATGAACGCCAAAAGAAGGCCGAGCACGATGAAACCGCCCGCCGGCAGAATCGCGATCGTGACCGCCTGGCCCGCGAACTGCCGCACGGCGCCGACGAGCGTCAACGCAAGCGTGAAGCCGAGGCCGCTGCCCAATCCGTCCGCCAAGGACGGGATCACGCCGTTCTTGCAGGCGTACGCTTCCGCGCGCCCGAGGATGATGCAGTTCACCACGATCAGCGGAATGAAAATGCCGAGCGATTCCGAAAGCGCCGGCAAATACGCCTGCAGCATCAAATCGACCGTGGTCACGAACGTCGCGATGATCACGATGTAGCAGGGAATGTGCACGGCCGCCGGTATCGCCTTGCGCAACGCGGATACGAGACCGTTCGAGCACGTGAGCACGAACGTGGCCGCCAGGCCCATGCCCACGGCGTTCTCGATGCTCGTGGTGACCGCCAGCGTCGGACACAGACCGAGCACCAGACGGAACGTCGGATTGTTCTTGAAAATGCCGTACCAGAATGCAAGCCATGTTTTCATGGCCGTGCATTATACCACGTCGCGGCCGACAAAGCATCACCAAAATCGCCATTTCGGCGGAAAGAGCGGAACGTTCTCCAAATGGTCCACGGCGTCCGGCGCACCGTCTTCGCAAACGCCGTACACTTCCACCACGTCGAACCGGAAAGCGCCGTGCCAACGGTTCTTCATCAACCAGCTCGCGCACGCCCGCAGCAGGTTCTTTTTCTTGCGCCGGTCCACGCCCGCCAGGCGCGAAGCGTACGCCGACCGTTCGGCGTGCGTCTTCACCTCCACGAACACGAGCGTCCCTTCCGGCGTTTCGGCGATGAGGTCGAGTTCGCACCGCGCGTCTCCCGCCACCGGCCGCGCGTTCCGGCCGCGGATCGCCCACCCCTTCTCCGCGAGAAACCGCGCCGCGGCCGCCTCGCCCCATTTGCCCTGGGCGACGCTTTTCATGCCGCGCGCATGCGCGTCGCCCGCGCGCAACAACGAAACGGCGGACAAAACGGCCTCCTTGATGTTCATGTTTCGCGTCCTTTCCCGTTGTGCGCGGCCGCCGGCCGTTTCCGGCGTCGGCCAAAGCTATCCCCGCGGATGGAGCTTTTCGTGGAGACCCTTCAGGCGGCGGCGGTCCACGTGCACGTAAACCTGCGTCGTGGCCACGCTCGCGTGCCCGAGCATTTCCTGGATGAGCCGCACGTCCGCGCCGTGCTCGATCATGTGCGTGGCGAAGCAGTGCCGGAGCACGTGCGGAGACACCTTCTCGGGATCCAGACCCGCCGCCACGGCGCGCTCCTTGAGGATCTTGAAAATCCCCGCGCGCGTGAACGGACGCCCCAGCCGCGTGAGGAACACGTGGCGCTCCCCGGGGTCCTTCAGGAACGAACCGCGCGCGTCTTCCAGGTAGCGGTTGACCGTTTTCGCCGTCTGCGCGCCGATGGGCACCATGCGGTCCTTGGAGCCCTTGCCCGTCACGCGCACGAGTTCCGGGTCCACGGCGAACGCCTCCAACGGGAGCGCGCACAGTTCGCTCACGCGCAGCCCGCAGCCGTACAGCAGCTCCAGCAGCGCGCGATCGCGCACGTCGCGCGGATCCTCGCCCGACACGGACTCCAGCAGCGCGCGCGTTTCGGCTTCGGTGAGCGTCTTCGGCAGCGATTGGCTTTTCTTCGGCGCGTCGAGTCCCTCGAACGGATTCGCCTTCAGCCGGCCGCGCGCCACGAGATGCGCGTAGAATTCGCGCAGCACCACGAACGCGTGCGCGCGCGTCGTCGACTTGCGCGCCGTCTTGAACAGATGCCCCAGGTAGGCGCGCGCCTCCGCTCGGCCGACCGCGCCGGGGCCGGCGAAACCGCGATCCTCCGCCCACTCGGCGAACTGGCGCGTCTCGCGCGCGTAGCTTTCCTGCGAAAGCGGCGCCAGTCCGCGCTCGAGCGCGAGTTCCGCCGCGAAGGAATCCGCCGCCTCTGAAAAAGCCGCGTTCATTTGCGCCGCAGGGACGCGGCGTTCAGCAGGTTCAGCGAATACAGGCACACGAGCATCGCCACCACGCCCGTCGAGCCCCAGCCGAGGCGGTCCTTCACGAAGATGGCCGCCTGGTTGCCCACCAGGCCCGCCACGCCCCAGGCGGAAAGCACCGCCCCGTGGATCTTGGAGATGTTCGTCATCCCGTAATGGTCCGAAAGGATGCCGGGAATCACCGAGAAGCCGGCGCCGTAGCAGGCGTTGATCACCAGCAGCGCCACGCCGATCGACGGCGGCCAGAAGCTCGCCGTCATCACGCCGGCGGAAATGCCCAGGATGAACAGCAGGATGTTCACGCGGTGCGCCAGCCGGTCGCTCCACCACGCGAACAGGAAACGCCCGCCGCCGTTCATCACGCCGCACAGGGCGATCACCCAGGTGATGGTCTTTTCGCCGTAGCCAACCGCCGCCGTGTTCATCATCTGCTTCGCCAGCGGAATGAGGCACAGCCCGCACGAAATGTTCAGGAACATGAACAGCCAGGAACGGAGGAAGTACGAATCCCTCGCCAGCGTGCCGTACGAAAACTCGCACTGCTCCAGCCCGTGCGCGAAGCTCATCTGCACGATGCGGGGCTTGCGCAGCAGATGGCACGACAGCAGCATGAACGGCAGGTAGAACGCGGCGAAAACGAGAAAGGCGGACGTGATGCCGTACGTTTCGAAACCGCGCAGGTGGAACGACGCGAAAGTTTCGGGGCCGCCCCAGTGGATGCCCTTGTAGAGAATCGTGGAAAGCGTGCTGCCCAGGCCGAAAGAAATGATCGGCACCGCCGCCGCGATCGCCTTCGCGTTCGGAAACCACATCATCATCGTCTTCACCGGCGAAATGTAGATGACGCCCGTGCCCGTGCCCAGCAGAAACCCGTAGCCCAGGTAGATGAGCGCCAGCGATTTCACATTCACGCCCAGCGCCGTGACGCACAGGCCCGAGATGAAAAGCGCCGTGCCGATCAGCGTGGACAGGCGGATGTTCTTTTCGACGATCTTGCCGAAGAACGCCGCGCCCATGCCCAGAAAGAAGATGCCCAGCGAAAACGCGAACTGCACGGCCGGCAACGACTGGCCTATGTGCTTGGAAATCGCGTCGGAAAAGTTGGTGAACGCATAGATTTGCCCCACCGACACCGCCAGCAGGAACGCCGGCAAAACGGCCTTGAAAAAGCGGACTTTGTTGCGAACGTTTGTCATGGGCGCGTAGTATACCACAAGTTGTAGTGGCGCACAACCGGGAAAAACACAATATCTTGTGGGCGGCGAGAAGGCGAAAAGAACGCCCCCGAGCGACCTCAACGCCTCAGCGCCAACCGGCCTGCGGATTCTCAAGCCAGTGCGGGACCTCGACGCCGTTTTTCATGGCGACATTATAGCACGTTTCCCTTTCGCGGACAAAAGCGAATCGCGTGGGGGAGATTTTGCTGGCGAGGTTGCGCCTCTCTCCTGATAGACGTGTTGTTTTACGAGTTAGTGTGCACGTCGTGCAGAGGGGGGTGTGCACGTCGTGCAGGGGGGGCCGGCGGCGAAGCGCGGCGGACGGGCGGCGAAGCGCGGCGAACGGGGAGTTGTGAACGTGTTGTCCAAAGGATGCGAACAAGTAATGCACCGTTGGCCCGAGGAATGTTCGAATGTTCGGAATGTTCGGAATGACCGAATTGCATTCGAACATTCGAACATTCAAACACTCAAACATTCAAACATTCGAACATTCGCCGAAGGCGGGGAATGCGGGCTCGGAGGCCCTCCCTTGG